>CAJAYO010000529.1 GCA_903948415.1 uncultured Opitutia bacterium
AGGACGATGTGGGAGGCGAGGCCGGTGGGGGCGCGTTCGAAGGACCAGATGTCGGGGGAGTCGAGGGTGAAGAACTCGTGGTCGGACTGGGGGAAGATTTCGAAGCGGGGGCGGTCGCCGATGCGGAGGTAGAAACGGCCGTTGAGGCGGAAGGCGAGGACGGGGGTGTTCTCGCGTTCGTAGCGGCCGGAGAAGGCGGCGACGGCGGAATCGGTGAGGGGAACGGCGGTTTTCTCCACCATGCGGTAGTCGGGCCAATCGTATTCGCGGGCGAGGGCGCGGAGGATTTCGGGGATGAGGGTGCCGCCGGCGTCGGAGTTGGTCATCACGATGGCGCCGCGGCCGAGGCGCGGGTAGAAAACGAAGCTGCAGCGGAAACCCTCGTTGGAGCCGGAGTGGGCGAGCTGGAGATTGGCGCCGGAGCCGAGGACGCCGAGGCCGAGGCCGTAGTTGGTGTCGGCGAGAGGGGGCGTGATCATGGCGGTGGCGGAGGCGCGCGAGAGGAAGGACGGCGAGCCGTCGAGGGCGGCGCGGAGGGCGAGGGCGAAGCGGGCGAGGTCGGTGGGCGTGGTCCACAGGCCGGCGGCGGCGAGTTCGGGGTAGACGTGGGCATCGCCGGGGAGGCGGGAGGAGCCGGCGGTGTGGCCGGCGGCGGCGCGGAGGGCGAAGGTGGCGGGGAGCGGTTGCTCGAAGGTGGAGGCGTCCATGCCGGCGGGGGCGAGGACGCGTGAGCGGAGGAGGGCGGGGAAGGGTTCTCCGGATACGTCGACGGCGAGCTGTTGGGCGACGGTGAAGCCGCCGCCGGAGTAGCGCCACCGGGTGCCGGGGGTGGTGTCGCTGCGGACGGGGGCGGACCTGGCGGGGGCGGTGCCGTCGAGAATTTGGAGGAGCGTGGGACGCGGGGCGCCGGGAGCGTAGCCGTCGGAGCCGAGGCCGGTGAGGCCGGCGGTGTGGCTCAGGAGGCGCCGGAGGGTGACGGGGGCGGCGGCGGCGGCGGGTGACGCGGGGATTTTCCAGGCGGTGAGGGCGGAGTTGACGTCGGTGTCGAGGGTGAGTTGACCGGCGTCGACGAGAGTGAGGAGGGCGGCGGCGGCGACGGGTTTGCTGAGCGCGGCGGCCTGGAAAAGCGTGCCGGCGTCGACGGCGGCGAGGTCGCCGCTGCGGGCGACGCCGTAGCCGCGGGCCCAGGCGAGTTGGCCGTCGGCGATGACGGCGACGCTGACGCCGGGGACGCGGTGGACGAGGAGGCGGCGGGCGATGGTCCAGGGTTCGGCGGTGTCGCCGGTGAGGCGGGCGGCGGGGAGGAGGCCGGATTCGACGCGGGCGATGCGGGCGGCGAGGGCGGAGTCGGCCGCGGGTTCGGCGGCGACGAGCGACGGCGTGAGGGTGAGGAGGGCGAGCGCGAGGAGGCGGAGGAGCATCGAGGACAGGCGATCAGGGCACGAGGTGGACGCCGGTGTAGTGGCGGGTCCAGAGCGGATCTTCGCTCCAACCGCGGACGCGGGGGGACATGAGCCAGGTGCGGGTGTTGAAGTAGAGCGGGGCGAGGGGCGCATCGCGGAGGAGGAGGGACTCGGCCTCGACGAGGAGGGCGGTCTGGCGGGCGAGGTCGGGGGTGGTGGCGGCGGAGGCGAGGAGGGCGTCGTAGTCGGGGTGGTGCCAGCGGGGGTAATTGTTGGCGCCGGTGGTGGTGAAGTTTGCGAGGAGCGCGAGCGGGTCGGCGATTTCGAGGAGCGGGGCGGTGGTGGCGAAGGCGATGTCGTAGTCGCCGGAGGCGAAGGCGGCGAGGTGGACCTTGGCCTCGTGGATGACGATGGCGACGTCGAGGCCGAGTTCGGTGCGCCACATGGCCTGGATCGCTTCGAGGACGGGGGATTGCGAGGGGGACCAGGCGGTGAGAGCGAGGCGGGGGAAGTTTTTTCCGGCGGGGTAGCCGGCGGCGGCGAGGAGGTCGCGGGCGGTGGTCGGGGCCGGGGGCGAAAGTGCCGGACGGGACGAAGGGTACGCCCAGAGCGAGGGTGGGACGAAGGTGGTGGCGGGCGGTTGGCCGCCGCGGGTGATCCGTTCGACGATTTGGGTGCGGTTGAGGGCGAGGCTGAGGGCGCGGCGGACGCGGGCGTCGGCGAGGGCGGGGCGGGTGGTGTTGAAGGCGAGGAAGCGGGTCTCGGCGGCGGGGGCGCGGTGGAATTCGGCGGGGCGGTCGCGGGTGTAGGGTTCGATCTTGGTGGACGGGACGGACAGGGTGACGTCGATCTGGCCGGCGCGGTAGGCGCGTTCCTCGGTGTCGCCGCTGTCGAGGCGGATGAACTGGATTTCAGCGAGGCGCACGGTGGCGGCGGCGTGGTAGCGGGGGTTTTTTTTGACGACGATGCGCTGTTGTTGGCGCCATTCGGCGAGGGTGAAGGGGCCGTTGCCGATGAAGTGGCCGGGCTGGGTCCAGGTGCGGCCGTGTTGCGCGATCGCGCGGGGATTGGTCGGGAGCCACGGGCCGCTGGCGACATAGTGGGGGAAACGCGGAGACGGCTGGGCGAGGGTGACGACGAGGGTGAGCGGAGACGGTGCGGCGAAGCCGACGGCGGAGAAATCGGTGATGGCGCCGGTGAGGAAGGCGCGGGCGTTCTTGACCGCGTAGAACAGGTGGGCCTTGGGGGCGGCGGTGGCGGGCGTAAGGATCCGCCGATACGTGGCGACGAAATCGGCGGCGGTGAGGGGCGAGCCGTCGGACCAAGTGGCGGCCGGGCGGAGGTGGAAGGTGTAGACGAGGCCGTCGGGGGAGACGTCGAAGGCGGTGGCGGCGCCGGGGAGCGGGGCGCCGCCGGCGGGATCGGGGAGGAGAAGGCCCTCGCTCAGGGCGCGGAGGATGAAGAACTCGTCGGGGAGGGTGGCGGTGGCGGGGTCGAGGTCGGAGGGTTCGTTGCGCTGGGCGATGCGGAGAATTTGGGCGGGGGCAGCGGTCGACGAGGCGGGGGCGGCTTGGTCGGATTTGGAGCAGGCGGTGAGAAGGGCCGCAACGAGGCACAGCAAGGCGTGAAAAATGTGGCGGTGGAGGACGGTTGAGAGGCGCATTTTACTTCGTCGCTTTGGCGCGTAGTCGGCGGGGCTTGTTCAGCTCGCGCTCGATGTCGGCGATGGTGGGCAAGGAGCCTTGCAGTTTCTTCGGGAGCGAATCGACGAGACGGGTCTGCCACTCGGCGACCCCGATGGGTTTTTTCACGTCGCGCAGGGCATACTCGACCTTGAGTTTGTTCTTCGCGTCTTGGCAGAGGAGCAAGCCGATGGTTGGAGCGTCGTCGCGGTGGCGAAGTTGGGCGTCGATGGCGGAGAGATAAAAATTCATCTTGCCCGCGAATTCGGGTTCGAAGGATTTCATCTTGAGATCCACGAGGACGAAGCAGCGGAGGCGCAGGTGGTAGAAGAGCAGGTCGAGATAAAAGTCTTCATCGCCGACGGCGAGATGGACCTGGCGCCCAACGAACGCGAAGCCGGTGCCGAGTTCGAGCAGGAGTTGCTGCACGTGCTCGACGAGACCGCGCTCCAGGTCGCGCTCGTGAGCGGCCTCACCGAGGGTGATAAAGTCGAAAAGGTAGGGATCTTTTAGCACTTCACGCGCGAGGTCCAATTGAGCGGGCGGGAGCGTGTGAGCAAAGTTCGTGATGGCTTTACCGCTCCGCAGGTGGAGTCGCGATTCGATCTGCACGGTGAGCACGGTGCGGCTCCAGCCATGCTCCACGGTTTTGCGCGCATACCAGAGACGCGTTGCGGGGTCTTTGAGCTTGTGGAGGAGGATGAGGTTGGTGCTCCACGGGAGGAGGGAGAGCGGGGCGGGCGGCGTGTCGTCCGATGGAGGCACGGGCTGTGACAGCAATTTTGCAACGGGCCGTTGCAAAATTGTGACGGGTGCCCACGCCTCAACAAAGGAGAGCATGTAGTCCAAATTTCGCACCGAAAAGCCACTCACCTCCGGAAACTCCGCCGCCAAGTCTTTCGCCAGCCGGGACACGACTTTCGTGCCCCACCCCTCCGTTTTTTGAGCCTGCAGAATCTTCCGTCCGATATGCCAGTAGAGCAGAATCAATTCGTGGTTTATCGACAGCGACGCTTTCACCTGCGCCGCGCGGACGCGGGCTTTCAGGGCGGCCAGGAGCGGGGCGTAGCCGGAAGGGCGGTGAGTGGATGGTTTGACCTTCATGGAGCTGCGGGAACTCAGTCGGCCTTCAACGCGTTTCGACACTCCATTCGCCCGCCGGGTAACTGAAGAGGAGGAGGTTGGCGTGGATCGACGTCATTTGCCGGAGGGACGACGGGTATGATTCTTGAGGGTGAGATCACGAAGCTGCGCGGCGGTGAGGCCCTTCCGGTCGACCCGGCGGGAAGTGGGCGGCGTCCACGCCTGAGAGGCTGGCGCAGCGGCCGCCGTAGGAGTTTCGAGGCGGAGTTCGGCCCCGCGGAGAAAAGTTTCGGCGAGGGACCATTCGCGGCGGGCGGAAAATTTATGGATTTCAGTGAAGAGCTCCTGGGGGACTTGGATTTGCGTCTTGGTCATGCGGGCGAATGTGCGGTGCGATCAATTTGATGTCAGTGGACGGGGGCCGGAGGTGAGGTCGACCGAGCCGTCTGGGGGACGCGGACTGAAGTCCGCGCTACGGCTGGAGGGAGACGTAGCGGTAGTCGGTGTGATCCATCGGGGTGGGCAGCCAGCCTTTCACCGCGGGGTGGAGCAGATAGACGTGCGTGTTGAAATAGATCGGGACGATGGGCGCGGCGTCGAGGACGAGGGATTCGGCCTGCTGCAGGACGGCGGCGCGCGCGGTGCGGTCGGCGATGGCATTGGCGCGGTTCGAGAGGGCGTCGTAGGCGGGGTCGGACCAGCCGGTGTGGTTGTTGCCGGAGTCGCTGCGCCACATGTCGAGGTAGGTGGTGGCGTCGAGATAATCGGCGGTCCAACTGCCGAGGAGGACCTGGTAGTCGCCGGCGCGGCGGTTGGCGAAGACGGTTTTTTTCTCCTGGTTGGCGAGGCTGACTTTTACGCCGAGATCGCGGCTCCACATTTGTTGGATGGCTTCGCTGACGATGCGGAGGATTTCGGAGTTGTGGTAGAGAATTTCGATGGGCGGGAGGCCGGCGCCGCCGGCGTGGCCGGCGTCGGCGAGCAGCTGGCGGGCGGCGGCAAGGTCGTAGGCGCGGCGGGCCGGGGGCGTGTAACCGGCGAGGAGCGGGGAGATGAAGGTGGGGGCGGGCTGGCGGCCGCCGGGGAGGATTTTCGCGGCGAGGGTGTCGCGGTCGATGGCGAGCGAAAGGGCGCGGCGGATACGGGCGTCGGCGAGCGGGGCTTGGCGGACGTTGAGGCGGAAGAAGTAGGTTTCGAGGTAGGGGTCGATGCGGAGGTTTGGCGATTTTTCCTGCTGCATCGGGAGGACTTTGGAGAGCGGGAGCGCCCAGGTGACGTGGAGCTGACCGGCGCGGAAGGCGCGGTCTTCGGCGTCGATGTTGTCGATGGGGTAAAAGTGGATGGCGTTGAGGCGAACGTTGGCGCGATCCCAGTAGGTGGGGGATTTTTCGACGACGACGCGGGTGTTGAGGGCCCATTCTTTGAGGATGAAGGGGCCGCTGGAAACGAGGAGGCCGGGGCGGGTCCATTTGGTGCCGCGGTTGTAGGCGTCGCCGACGGCGGCGATGGAGCGGACGTGGAGGGGGCGCCAGGGCGAGTTGAGGAGGATCTGGAGAAAGTAGGGCGCGGGGTGCGTGAGGGTGGCGACGAGGGTATGGGCGTCGCGGGCGGTGGCGCCGACGGTGGCAAAATCGGCGGTCTGGCCTTTGTTGAAGGCTTCGGCGCCGCGCAGAAGGTAGAGGAAGTAGGCGTAGTCGGCGGCGAGCGACGGGGTGAGAATGCGCCGCCAGGAATCGACGCAGTCCTGCGCGGTGAGCGGGTCGCCGTTGGACCATTTCGCATCGGGGCGGAGGTGAAAGGTGTAGGTCAGGCCGTCGGCGGAGATTTCCCAGCGGGCGGCGAGGGCGGGGACGGGGGCGAGGGAGCCGGGCTCGTAGCTGACGAGGGGATCGAACAGGGACTGGATGATTTTGGCGTCGCCGGTGCCGGTGACGGTCTGGGGGTCGAGGTCGGACGGCTCGGAGCCGATGCTGAAGTGGAGCACGCCGTCGCGGTTGGCGCGGTCGACGATGGATTCACGTTTGGCGCAGGAGGAGACGAGCAGGAGACAGGCGACGGCGGACAGGAGACGGGGGACGGAAGACGTGGGACGGAGGACGGAGGACAGGAGACGGCGGACGGCGGACGGGGGGCGGAGGAGATTCATGGACGGGAGGGCGAGAGCACACGGAGAGGGACGGCGGTGGGAAACCGCCGCTCCGCAAAGCATCAGGAGCGGGAGAGGAGGGCGACGGCGTGGGCGGCGATGGCGAGGCCGCGGCCGAGGTCGTCGACGCCCTCGTTGGTCGTGGCCTTGAGGCCGATCGCGTCGGGGAGCAGGCCGGTGGACTGGGCGAGGGCGGCTTTCATGGCGGCGAGGTGCGGGTAGATCTTCGGCTTTTCGGCGATGACGGAGGCGTCGATGTTCGCGATGTTGAAGCCGCGCCCGGTGATTTCGGCGACGACGCGCCGGAGGAGGAGCTGGGAGTCAATGTTCTTGTAGGCCGGGTCGGTATTCGGAAAAAAATGACCGATGTCGGGCAGGCCGGCGGCGCCGAGGAGCGCGTCGCAGATCGCATGGGTGAGGCAGTCGGCGTCGGAGTGGCCGTCGAGGCCGTAGTCGGTGGCGAAGCGCACGCCGCCGAGAATGAGCGGGCGGCCGGGGACGAGGCGGTGGATGTCGTAGCCGTGGCCGATGCGGTATTTTAGCATGAGGGGACGGAGAGAGCCGGCGAAACACCCGCACGGCGCGAAAAGGGAGAAAGGCGGAGAGGGTCCACGGCAGACACCGAACACCCGGAAGGGAAACAGCGGACCGAAGATGATCGGAAACGCGGAGAGCGCAGAACGAAGGAGGTCACTCGGTGGCGGTCGGCTCGGGGGTGGGTTCGCGCGAGAGGAGGAACTCGAGGTAGGCGAGGTCGGCGGGGGTGGTGAGTTTCGGATTCGGATAGGCGTTTTCCAAGAGGGCGATGGGGTGGCCGAGCTGTTCGACGGCCTGCGCGTCGTCAGTGATGTGGAGGCCGCGGGTTTGGACGCGGGCGTAGGCGCGGATGATGAGGTCGCGGGCGAAGACCTGGGGGGTCTCCATGGCCCAGAGACGCGAGCGGTCGAGGGTGCGGAGCTGGGCGTCGTCGCGGTGTTCCTTGATGGTGTCGGTGACGCGGTGGGCGAGGACGACGGCGTGTTCGCGGCGGACGATTTTGTGGAGGGCGACGAGTTGTTCGGGGCGGACGAGGGGGCGGGCGCAGTCGTGGATGAAGACGTGAGCGATGTCGGAGGGGAGCGCGGCGAGGGCATTCATGACGGAGTCCTGGCGCTCGCGGCCGCCGTGGACGAGCACGGAGGGCGTGGGGGCGTAGGCGGAGAGTTCCATCATCTGGCGCTGGTCGCGATAGACGATGACGTAAAGATCGGCGACGGCGCTCTGCATGAAGGCGGCGGCCGAGTGGGAGAAGACGGGGCGGCCGCCGAGGGGGGCGAGGACTTTGTCGGCGACGGCGCCGGCCATGCGGGAGCCGCTGCCGGCGGCGAGGAAAATGGCGGCGGTGCGACTCATGGGGTGGGGTGATTGGTGGACGGGGGGGGGGTTAGCGAGGGGCGGTGGCGTTGAGGTCGGCGAGGATGGCGAGGGCGGCGGCGGCGGGATCCTTGGCTTTGAGGATCGGGCGGCCGACGACGATGTAGGTGGAGCCGGCGCGGGCGGCTTCGGCGGGGGTCATGATGCGTTTTTGATCGTCACCGCCCGCCTCTCCCGCGGGACGGATGCCGGGGGTCACGAGGGCGAGGTCGGCGGGCAGTTGGGCGCGGAGCATCTGCACTTCGAGCGGGGAGCAGACGAGGCCGCGGAGGCCGGAGGACGCGGCGAGGGCGCCGAGGCGGGAGACCTGGGCTTCGGGCGAAACGGCGAGGCCGAGTTCGGCGAGGCCGGCGGAGTCCATCGAGGTGAGGACGGTGACGCCGAGGAGGAGGAGGTCGGGTTTGGTCTGGAGCTGGGCGGCGCGGGCGGCGGCCATCATCTCGCGGCCGCCGGCAGTGTGGAGCGTGAGCATGCCGATGGGGAGCGGGGCGAGGGACTCGACGGCTTTGGCGACGGTGTGAGGGATGTCGTGGAGTTTGAGGTCGAGGAAGATGTTGAAGCCCTCGTCGGCGACGGCGCGCACGTAGTCGGGGCCGTAGGCGGTGAACATCTGGAGGCCGATTTTCACCCAGCGGACGGAGCCGCGGAGTTGGCGGAGCAGGGGCGCGGCGGTTTCGCGGGTGGGGACGTCGAGGGCGAGAATCAGGTCGCAGGGCATCGGGAGGTAGAAACAGTAATGAACACGAAAGGGCAGTAATCAAAAACCAAAATTTGCGGTGGAGGGGAGATGGGTTGCGTCGCGGCGGTGGGCGGCGCAATGACAGCAGGGCATGAGCGCGCTTTCGATTTTCGCCCCGGCCAAGCTGAATCTGTTCCTCGCCATCACGGGCCGGCGGGCGGATGGGTTTCACGATTTGGTGTCGGTGGTGGCGACGGTGGATGTGGGCGACACGCTGCGGGTGACGGGCGCGGCGGACGGGAAATTTGCGCTGAGCTGTGACGATGCGGCGGTGCCAGCGGACGGGACGAATCTGGTGCTGAAGGCGGCGCGGGCGTTTGTGGGGGCGACGGGCTGGACGGGCGGGGCGAGCTTTGGGTTGGAGAAACGCATTCCGATGGGTGCGGGGCTGGGCGGTGGGAGCAGCGATGCGGTGGCGGCGTTGCGGGGGCTCAACGCGCTGGCGGGGGGGCCGCTCGGGCCGGGGCGCCTGGCGGAGGTGGCGGCGACGCTGGGGTCGGATTGCCCGCTGTTTTTGCACGGGGGGCCGGTGGTGATGCGCGGGCGGGGGGAGCGGGTGGAGGCGTTGCCGGCGGGGGCGGCGGCGCGGTTGCGCGGGAGGCGGGTGCTGATTTTCAAGCCGGGCTTCGGGATCGCGACGCCGTGGGCGTATGGGCAGATGGCGGCCGGGGCGCCGGGGAGTTACGTGCCCGCGGCGGAGGCGGAAAGGCGGCTCGCGGCGTGGGTCGAGCGGGCGGAGGCGCCGGCGGAGGAGTTGTTGTTTAACGGCATGGAGGGGGTGGCGTTCGCGAAGTTCGTGGCGTTGCCGACGCTGTTGGAGCAGCTGCGCGCGCGGTTTGGGGTGGCGGCGCGGATGAGCGGGAGCGGGAGCGCGTGCTTTGCGTTGTTGGCCGAGGACGCGCCGGGGGCGGCCATCCGGGAGGCGATCCGCGCGGCGTGGGGGGCGTCGGCTTTTGTGACCGAGGCGAGGTTGGCATAAATCCGCGTTGACCCACGGCGCGGGCGGCGCGTTATCCTTCTTCGCCGATCGCACCACCTTTCGCGGACGGCGCGTCCCTCGAAATGCCCCAGCCCGCAAAAACCGAACTCACCGTGCAAGGCATCGCTGCCTCGCAGGGCATCGCGTATGGGCAGATCTTCGTCTATATTCAGACCGATGTCGAAGTGCCGAGCTATCAGGTGGAGGCGGACAAGCGGATCGAGGAAGTGTCGCGGTTCGACCGCGCGCTGGTGGTGACGCGGCAGCAGATTTCGAAGATCAAGAACGAGGTGGAGAAGAACATCGGGCCGGAGGAGGCGCTGATTTTTGACGCGCATCTGATGGTGCTCGAGGACCAGGCGTTGATCGGCGAGACGATCCGCGAGTTTGAAGCGACGGGCTGCAACATCGAGACGTGCTTCAACAAGGTGTCGGCGCGCTACATCAAGGCGTTCGCGGAAATTGACGACGAGTATCTGCGCGAGCGGGCGGGGGACATCCGCGACGTGGCGCAGCGGGTGTTGCAGAATTTGCTGGGGCAGGCGGAGAACTCGCTGAGCCGGCTGGCGGACAAGCGGATCGTGGTGGCGAGCGACATTTCGCCGTCGGATTCGGCGAGTGTCGATCGGAGTGCGGCGCTGGCGCTGGTGACGGACACCGGGAGCAAGACGAGCCATGCGGTGATTGTGGCGCGTTCGATGAAGATGCCGGCGGTGGTGGGGGTGCGCGATCTGACGAAGCGGGCGCGCAACGGCGACTGGGCGATCGTGGACGGCTACGACGGGGTGGTGATCCTCAACCCGTCGGAGAGCACGCTGTTTCGGTACGGGAAAATCCAGGAGCGGAAGAAATCGTTTGAGGCCCGGTTGCTCGAGGCGAACCGGCAGGCGGCGGTCACGCTCGACGGGGTGGCGGTGGCGCTGATGGCGAACATCGAGAAGGTGGACGAAGTTTCGCAGGTGAAGGCGTATTGCGCGGAGGGCGTGGGGCTCTACCGCACGGAGTATCTGTTTCTCAACGCGGCGCGCATTCCGACGGAGCAGGAGCAGTTTCTGGCCTACAAGGAAGTGGCGGAGTCGCTCGCGCCGCTGCCGGTGATCATCCGCACGCTCGACCTGGGCGGGGACAAGCCGATGGCGGGCAATCCGGACCTGTTTCCGAAGGAGAACAACCCGTTCATGGGGTTTCGGGCGATCCGGTTTTGCCTCGAGCACCAGGGGATTTTCAAGGACCAGCTGCGGGCGATTCTGCGGGCCAGTGCGCACGGCACGGTGCGGGTGATGTATCCGATGATCAGTGGCAGCGAGGAGCTCCTGCGGGCCAATATCGTGCTCGGCGAGTGCATGGTCGAGTTGAAGTCGCGCGGGGTGGCCTTTGACGAGAAGCTGCAGGTGGGGGCGATGATCGAGATTCCGAGCGCGGCGATGACGGCGGATATTTTGGCGAAGGACTGCGCGTTCTTCAGCATCGGGACGAACGATCTGATCCAATATCTGCTCGCGATCGACCGGGTGAACGACCGGATCGCGCACCTGTATGAGCCGACGCATCCGGCGGTCGTGCGGACGCTGAAGTACATCGTCGACGAGGCGCACAAGCGCGGGGTGCCGGTGAGCGTGTGCGGGGAGATGGCGGGCGATCCGGTGTTCGCGCCGCTGCTGCTCGGGCTGGGGGTCGACGGGCTGAGCATGTCGCCGACGTGGGTGCCGTCGGTGAAATACATTGTGCGGGCGATGACGATGGCCGACGCGCGGGCGCTGGCGGCGGAGGCGCTGACCCTGGAGTCACCGAAGGAGATCTACGCGCGGTGCGATGCGTTCTACCGGGCGCGGGTGAAGGTCGAGTGAGGGCGGCGGCGGCGGGCGGGGAGCTTTTACGGTGCGCGTCCCGGGTTGCGAAATGGCCGCGAGCGACTAACTAAAAAACGACACACGCATGAATCCGATCGGACGCAACTGGGTTTCACGGGGGGGCGCGCTGCTGGCGGGGGTGGCGGCGGCGTGGTTGCTGGCGGGGTGCGGGAATATTTTTGTGCCGAAACACAAGGTCACGGTCGACGCGATCTGTGCGGCGGGGGTGGAGAAGCCGGCGGGGAAGTCGTTCCGGTTGGTGGCGAAAAAAACGATCCTGACGCAGAGCCCGGCCGACGTCGGGGTGATTTCGGCCTGCGTGAGCGCCGCGCTGGCGCACGCGGGCATGTTTGAGGCGCCGGCCATCGCGCCGCCGGACCTGATCGTCGAAGTGAGCTGCGGCCAGGAAAGCGCGCCCCGCGCGGACCCCGCGGCGCGGGAGACGTTTCTCGAACTTTCGGCGCGGCCGAACCAGGGGAAGGCGATGGCAAGTTCCCGCGAGGCGGAGATTTGGAATGTGCGGGTGTCGATCCAAGGGTTGTCGGGGCGGATCGAGTCGGCGATGCCGTTGCTTTCGGCGGTGGCGGCGAACTACACGGCGGCCGACACGCGGTTTCAGACGCAGATCGAGGTGCCGCAGAACAATGTTTCGATCACGGCGGTGCGCGAGGCGGCGTTGAGAACGTTGGACGCGAAGGCCGCGGCGGCGGCGGCGGCGGCGGGCGAGACCAAGTAGGCGGCGGGTGCGGGGGCGTTCGAGGAACGCGGTGGTGGGGCGCTGCTCAGCGCAGGGGGGTGAGCGGCGGTTCGACGAGGCTTTCGCGGAGGAGTCGCATGGCGGCGCGATACTCGTCGGAGGCGGTGCTGTTGCTCATGAGCGTGAAGACCGCGAGGCAACCGCGCCACGTTTTGAGGCCGGTGGTGGCGTGAAGGTATTCGCCGGGCGGAAACGAGGTTTTGCCCACGAGGTCGTTGTCGGTGAAGATGCAATAGGTGCCGGCGCCGGCGCGGGGTTCGAGTTCCTCGAACTGCATGGCCTGTTCGACGGAGCCGGCGACGTAGCGCTGGAAGGTTTGGACGAGGAATTCTTTGCGGCCGCGCGGGGTGGCGAACTCGCCGTCGGTGTCGGGGAGGAAGGAGAGGTGCAGGGTGACTTTCTCCTTCGGATCCGCGAGGCGGGCCGTGATCAGGCCGCGTTCGTCCTTGTCGCTGGAAAACCTGAAGCCGGCGGGCACGGCGAGGGTGACGCGGCGCTGGCCGAAGAGGACGAGGACTTCGTCGCGGGCTTTTTCCTTTGGGGCCGCGAGGGCGGCGGCGAAGGGGAGGGCGAGCAGCACGGCCAGGCAGGCAAGGCGGAGTTTCACGAGAGGCGGAGCAAGAGGGCCTGCGCGCGGGCGAGGTCGGGTTCGGGGACGAAGAGGAGGATTTTCGCGCCCTCGGGGTTGACGCCGAATTGGAGGCCGGAGAAGTCGTTGGAGCCGGAGAGGGCGGATTGGTCGGTCTCGATTTCGAAGTCGATTCCGTCTTTTTCGAGGAGGTCAACGAGGCGGGTGGCTTCGGCGGGGTCGAAGGCGCCGAGTTGGTGGAGCAGAGGTTCGTCGTCGGGCATGGCGGGAGGGGAGGGGGAAATGGGCGAGCGGGAAGAAGAGGAGACGGAAATCCGGAGAAGGCGAACGGGTCAGACCTGGGTTGCGCGGAGACGTTCGGCGGAAAGTTTGAACCAGCGTTTTTCGGTGTTGCGCCAGCCGCGGCCGGCGCGGCGGAAGCGTTTGCGGATATCCTCCCACAGGGCGCGGGCGGCGGCGGTGTCGCCGGATTGTTGGAGGGATACC
>CAJAYO010000530.1 GCA_903948415.1 uncultured Opitutia bacterium
ACCGGCGGCTTCGGTCTGATCGCCTTCCGCCCCGACCGTCGCCACCGCCTCGCCGGCCGGGCCGCGTAAGCCCACCGCCACCCCGCGCCACGGGATCGCGCAATCGTCGCGCGGCGCCCGTCCGCCCGCCACAATTGGCTCGCGACCCGTCGCCGCAACCGGCACAACCCCGCCCAGAGAGTCAGACCCACCCCCGGTCAGTTTAACGGTCAGCTTCTTCCCCCGAAATCCCCATGCTCTTCCGCACCTCCCTGAAGTCGGGCGCCCCTGCGTTGGCCGCCCTCGCCTCCCTCCTCGCCCCCGCCGCCGCCCGCGCCAACGAGGCCGACATCAAGATCCCCGATCTCAGCTCCGTCTCCTTCCTCGACGGCGCCCTTTCCGGCACCGCCGTCCTGATGATCGGCCTCGTCGTCTGCGTCGCCGGCGTCCTCTACGGCTGGCTCCAATACGTCCAGACCAAAAACCTCCCCGTCCACGCCTCCATGAGCGCCGTCTCCCAGATCATCTGGGAAACCTGCAAGACCTACCTCTGGCAACAGGGCCGGTTCCTCGCCCTGCTCTGGGCCCTCATCGCCCTCTGCATGACCTACTATTTCGGCGTGCTCTCCGACAACTCGCTCGCCCACGTCGTCCTCATCCTCGCCGCCTCCGTCCTCGGCATCCTCGGCAGCTACGGCGTCGCCTGGTTCGGCATCCGCATCAACACCGTCGCCAACTCCCGCGCCGCCTTCTCCGCCCTCCGCGGCAACCCCCTCGCCACCCTCTGCATCCCGCTCAAATCCGGCATGAGCGTCGGCCTCCTCCTCGTCGCCACCGAACTGTTCTTCATGATCTGCATCCTACAGTTCCTCCCCCAAAACCTCGCCGGCCCCTGCTTCATCGGCTTCGCCATCGGCGAATCCCTCGGCGCCTCCGCCCTCCGCATCTGCGGCGGCATCTTCACCAAAATCGCCGACATCGGCGCCGACCTCATGAAAATCGTCTTCAACCTCCCCGAAGACGACCCCCGCAACCCCGGCGTGATCGCCGACTGCACCGGCGACAACGCCGGCGACTCCGTCGGCCCCACCGCCGACGGCTTCGAAACCTACGGGGTCACCGGCGTCGCGCTCATCGCCTTCCTCGCCCTCGCGCTCGCCGCCGCCCCCGCCCTCTGCGCCACCCTGATCGTCTGGCTCTTCGCCATGCGTATCCTGATGGTCATCACCTCCCTCGCCAGCTACCTCGTCAACGAGGTCACGAGCCAGATGCTCTACGGCGGCTCCAAGGACTTCAACCTCGAGCAACCCCTCACGAATCTCGTCTGGGTCACCTCCTTCGTTTCGATTCTCGTCACCTACGCCGCCAGCTACGCCCTCCTCCACGACCTCGCCGGCCATCCCGACCTCTGGTGGGTCCTCTCCACGATCATCTCGCTCGGCACGATCGCCGGCGCCCTCATCCCCGAGTTCACCAAGGCCTTCACCTCGACCGAATCCCGCCACGTCAAGGAGGTCGTCACCTCCTCCCGCCAGGGCGGCGCCTCCCTCAACATCCTCAGCGGCCTTGTCGCCGGCAACTTCTCCGCCTTCTGGACCGGCCTCTGCATCCTCACCCTGATGTTCGGCGCGTATCATTTTTCCCAAAACGCCGCGCTCCAGGCGATGATGCCCGCCGAATTCCGCTTCGCCGCCCCCATCTTCGCCTTCGGCCTCGTCGCCTTCGGCTTCCTCGGCATGGGCCCCGTCACCATCGCCGTCGACTCCTTCGGCCCCGTCACCGACAACGCCCAGTCCGTCTACGAACTCTCCCAAATCGAGCAAAAGCCCGGCATCGTCGCGGAAATCGAACGCGACTTCGGCTTCACCCCCGATTTCGAAAACGCCAAGCACCAGCTCGAAAAAGGCGACGGCGCCGGCAACACCTTCAAGGCCACCGCCAAACCCGTCCTGATCGGCACCGCCGTCGTCGGCGCGACCACCATGGTCTTCGGCATTATCATGATGTTGAAAGGCATTTTTCCCGACACCATCGAAAAGCTCTCCCTCGTCCACCCCGAGCCGATCATGGGCCTCCTCATGGGCGGCGCCGTCGTCTACTGGTTCACCGGCGCCAGCACTCAGGCCGTCGTCACCGGCGCCTACCGCGCCGTCGTCTACATCAAGGACAACATGAAACTCGACGCCGCCACCGCGTCCATCGAGGCCTCCAAGGAGGTCGTCCGCATCTGCACCCAGTACGCCCAGCGCGGCATGATCAACATCTTCATCGTCGTGTTTTGCTTCAGCCTCTCGCTCGCCTTCTTCGACCCGTTCTTCTTCATCGGCTATCTCATCGGCATGGCCTTCTTCGGCCTCTACCAGGCCATCTTCATGGCCAACGCCGGCGGCGCCTGGGACAACGCCAAGAAAATCGTCGAGGTCGAACTCAAGATGAAGAACACCCCCCTCCACGCCGCCACCGTCGTCGGCGACACCGTGGGCGACCCCTTCAAGGACACGTCCTCCGTCTCCCTCAATCCCGTGATCAAGTTCACCACCCTCTTCGGCCTCCTCGCCGTCGAGATCGCCGTCAAAATGCCCCCCGGCCTCAAACACACCCTCGGCGCCGCCATCTTCGTCGTCGGCCTCCTCTTCGTCTATCGCAGCTTCTACGCCATGCGCATCCCCGTCGACGAGCAGGATGCCGACGTCGTGAAACATCAGATGAAGGAGGGCTGAGCTCCGCGTCCCCGGTTCTCACCGGGCGGGCCCACCCCGGCTCCGCTCTTTTTTTCGCCGTCACCCAAGAATTGCCGTTGTGCGCCGCCGGCGCCCCCGCAAGCGTCCCGCCCGCACGTTTCATGGCGACGCTCACCTCTCCTTCCGGCTCCGCGCCCACCGGCCGCGACGCTCCTTTCCGCGTCGCGACGCGGGAGGTCTCCTTGGACTTTTCCACCGTGGGCCCCGACCAGTCGCCGCACGAACTCGGCGCCATGAGCGACGCCGCGTTCCGCACGCTCCTCGAAAAATTCGCCGGCATTCCGCCCGTCAAACTCATCGACGGCGATCCCCAGCTCGTCGTCTCCGCCAAACGCGGCCGTTTCAATGTGCTGCCCTCCGCCGGCAAACTCCTGCTGCGGCCCGCCAACGCCCCCCAGGAGCCCTACGTCAAATTCATCCCCAACGACGTCCCCGGCTTCCTCGACGAGACCGACCAACCCGGCCAAGCGCCGGCCCAGACGCAGGCGCCCCCCAAGAAGTTTTCCACCCTGATTGGTTCCGCGGCCGCCGTCGTGGCCTCGGACTCGGCCCCGATTGCTCCCCGGCCGCCCGCCCCCATCTACGGCGCCTTCCCCGACAAACCCGGCCCTTCCGCCACCACCGCGTCCTCCGCCACCACCTCCGCGTAGACCACGCCCGCCGGCGCGGCCCCGGCAAAATTTCGCCGCGGCCTCGTCTTCTCCCTCGCAGCCCTGCTGCTCGTCGTCGCCATCGGCACCCTCGGGGTCTTCTACGCCCTCGCCCCCGCCGAGCCACCGCCGCCGCCCGCGCCGCGCTCCGAGTTCGCCCCCATCGCCGCGTCCGATCTTCTCGCCAGCCTCAAGCAACGCTTTGTCGGGGCCTATGCGACCAGCGGCGAGGCCGGTGAACGGCTCCTCGAAATCCGCGCGGACGGCACGTTTCACTACCAAGAGTTCGGCACCGGCGTTGCGCTCACGGCCAACCGCAGCGGCACCTACCTCTTCGCCGTCCGCCAGGCCACCAAGACGCCGCTGATCCGCGCCAGCTCCCTCGGCACCATCGAACTGCGCGACGAAAAAAGCGTCGTCTGCCAGGGCGCGGTCTTCACCCGCCTGCCCTGAGCGCCGGCGGCTCGGTCGGCCGCGGCCCTCCGCCAGCCGCGCGCCCCACCGCGCAAACGCCGGGTCGGGCCGCCACCGCCCCGGATCAGACTCGCCCCCGCCAGCACCGCATCCCCGCCGGCCACGCGCACCGCCACTGCCCGGTCCGCGTGCCGCCCCGCCGCCTCCGCTTCGCCCGGCATCGCTTCAAACGTCGCGCGCACCCTCCGCGGCACCGCCGCCCCGGCGGGTTCCGCCGCCACCTCCGACCGCCACACCGCGCACGCGCGTTCCGCCCACGGCCGCCAAGAGGGATCGTCCGCCTGCATCGCCACGAGCGGGTCCGGGTGCGACAAGAGATTCCTCGGCAGGCCCACCGTCGCCCCGCGCTACGGCGCCCGCGTCGTCGGCTTCCCCCCATCCCCAGCGTCCCGACGCCCGCGAGTTTGCCCAGGGCCCAAAACGGATACAGCGCCGCCAGGCCGCCGTTGAGACCGTAGGGCGTGCCGTTTTTCGCTGCGATCGGGAGCACCGGGGTAGTGCCGTCGGGCCGCGACCGCGAGCCGCGGGCCGCCAGATATTTCCGGCGCGCGACGCCGCTCATCGGCAACGACCGCGTGTGGCCGTCGGTGCCGCCGAGCAGGCAGACGCCGACGAGCGCCCTGTAACCAGATGGGCTGGACGGCACGGTCTGCGCACGGGCGTTGAGCCGGCCGATGCAGCCGCGGCCAGTCGCGGCGGCCAGCCGGGCGGTTTCCTGGAGAAAATTGCGACGGGAGGCGAAGGAGACCGGTATGTCGCCCCCCGGATTCGCGAGCACTTGCCCATGGAAATTCCCGCGCCGCCCCGGCCAGTCGGACCATAGATTTGAAACTCCTGCTCGATCTCCGGGGAGCGCGACACGGGGTAAAGCGGCGAATAAAACCCGAAGACCGAATTCGGCGTGCGCGGCGTCCGGCTCCTGCGGGTGAATGGCCAGACCCGTTGGTTCGTCGGCGCAACCGAGCCGCCCACGGCGCGCACCAACGCCACCGCCTTGAGGAGAGCGCCCTTGAGCCGCCCCGCGTTGGCGGTCCCCACCTCGTCGCGCACTTCGGCGTCGAGCAGGATCGCGCGGACCCCGCCTTCGGGTCGCCGCGCGCGCCGACGACGTTGTTCCCAAAGACGGCCGCGAGGCGCGCGATGTAAGCCGGAGTCGGATTGCTCTTCACCCGCACCTGGATGCGGTGCGTCAAAATGAACGGCGCGATGTTCGGGTGCGCAAACAGCCCGGCGAGCGAGGCCGCCAGGTCGGCCTCGACAGTCTGGCCGGCCGGCATGGCGGTATCGACCCGCGTCTTGGCGTGGATGTCAGGGCTGACTTGGCGCGCGTGCAGCGACCCGGAGAAATTCCCCCAGTTGTTGTTCGTGGGCCCGGGAAACATCCAGCCGGTGAGCGCGAGCGCGACCTGCTGGACCGTGAACGGATTGTAGGCCGCGCCGGGACGGCCCAGCGCATCGGCCCGACTCGAACCGTTCGGGTTGAGCTTGTAGCGCCCGATCCTGAGCAGCGGCAGGAGCTCGCGGGCCACGTTCTCGTTCGCCGCGCTGCCGCCGGCGGGCTTGTTGCTGTGCGCGAGATCCCGATACTTGCCCATCCGCGCCGCACACCCGCGCTGCGGCCCTCGCCCGCGGGCCGGCCGACGCGGCGCGCACCCGCCATTCCCGAGCAGCGGGAGCCGAACGGGCCCATCCTGCCCTGGATAAGCCGCCTCCTCAGGGAATGAGTACAGGATCCGGCAAAAAAAATCAGAGCTCGATGATGAACCCAGCCTTGCTGCCGGTCTTGCGCAACAGCCCTGGCGTCAGATCGCCGTCGTCAGATCGCCGTCGTCGATCGTGCGGTCGATGTCCCGCAGTTGCGCGTCCGACGCCGTAAGAACATCGACCGAGACCGAGGCCGTGCACCCGTCCTGCTGGTAGTCCCAGTCCCACGCTCCGCCGGCTCGGGTGCGGGCCACCGATGCCATCCGGCGGAACGCCCCCGTTTTCCAACGCAGACCGTTCCGCCCCGTCGCGCACCTCCCTCGCCTCGT
>CAJAYO010000531.1 GCA_903948415.1 uncultured Opitutia bacterium
CGGACGTGCGCGCCGGGCGGGACGTGGATTTGGCGGCGGCATTGGCGGTGCTGGCCGGAGGGCCGACGGCGCGCTGAGCCCGCGGACCACGTGGGCGTTGAACGTTCGGCCGTGCGCGGGGATAGTCCGCCATCTGACCCATGAGCGACGCACCCCTTCGCCCCGTCCTGGCCCGCGGGGAATCACGGTCCTCTTCCAGCGCGCCGACGGCGGCGATGCGTGGGCGGCGGAGCAGATCTTGCCGCAGGCGCTCGAATTTTCGGGCATCGATGGGTTCAGGGGGATCAACGCCCGTGACGTGCCGACCGAGGTCTGCGCCATCGTCGGGGAGAAGGATCGCGCGATCGCCGAGCTGAAGGCCCTGCTGCAAGTCCCGCGTCAGGCCAACGTCCACGAGCTGCGTGTCCTGCCCGTCTTCCAAAACCGGCGCGGCGATCCGCGCTTCGAGGCGCTGCTCGCCGATCCGAAGAACCACGCGCCGCTGTTTTGAGGCGGGGGCGGGGAGGCGGGCATCAGCGTGCGGATGGGCGCGAGCTTCAATGCGCGCCCTTGACCTCAAGTTGAAGTTGAACATCGACCTCAACTCGTGAGAACCATCTCCGCCGTCGACTTGCGCAACGATCTGGAGGGCATCGTTAAATCGCTCCGACGGGGCGAGCGGATGGAGCTAACTTACCGGGGGGAAAAGGTCGCCGATTTGGTCCCCAACGTCCCCAAAGCCGTCAACGAAACGGCTCTGGCGGCCTGATCGCCGCCGCGGCGATTTCCGCGGGTGCTGAGCTCGCCACGCGCAACGTCGATGATTTTCGGCTGTTCGTGCCGCACGGACTCGTGCTGGCTACGTGATTTCCCTTTTCCCGCATGCCCAAGAAAAAGTCTCCGACGAGTTCCGCCCAACCCGAGCTGCCGCTCGACAGCGCCGCTGCGCCTGCGTCAGCCGCTTCGCCGGCGAAGGGGGAGATTCCCGCGCCGGCCGCGCCGGTCGGGAGCGAGGGCACCCCGCTGGCGCCGGCCGCGGTTGATGCCGTCGCGCTCGCCGCACCGGCGGAAGGTCCCGCGGTCTTTACGCCCGGCCCGCGCCGCGGTGGCGCCACCGTGCAGGAAGAGGACTCGCCCCTGGCGAAAAGTTACCGCGGCTGGTTTCTCGAATACGCGAGCTACGTGATTCTCGACCGCGCCGTCCCCCACATCGACGACGGCCTGAAGCCCGTGCAGCGCCGCATTCTGCACACGCTGTGGGACATGGACGACGGGCGTTTTCACAAGGTCGCGAATGTCGTCGGCCGCTCGATGTCGCTCCACCCGCACGGCGATGCCTCCATCGGCGCCGCGCTCGTGGCGATCGGCCAGCGCGCGTTCCTCATCGAGCCGCAGGGCAACTACGGCAACCTCCTCACGGGTGACGAGGCGGCGGCGCCGCGTTACATCGAGGCGCGGCTCACGAATTTCGCGAAGGACGTGCTCTTCAATCCGAAGACCACCGAGTGGCAGCTCAGCTACGACGGCCGCGCGAAGGAGCCCGTCACCTTGCCCGCGAAGTTCCCCATCGTGCTGCTCGAGGGCGCCGAGGGCATCGCGGTCGGGCTCGCGACGAAGATTCTGCCGCATAATTTCAACGACCTCTGCCGCGCGGCGATCAATCACCTCCAGGGAAAAACCTTCCGCATCTTCCCCGATTTCCCCACGGGCGGCATCGCGGATTTCTCCGAATACAACGACGGCGAGCGCGGCGGAAAAGTGAAAGTCCGCGCCAAGATCGAGCAGCGCTCGAAGTACCTCCTCGCGATCACCGAGCTGCCGTTCGGCTCGACGACGGAAACCCTGATCGAGTCGATTTTGACCGCCAACGCGAAGGGCAAGATCAAGGTCAAGCACGTCGACGACAACACGGCGGACTCGGTCGAGATTCTCGTCCACCTCCCGCAGGGCGCCGAGCCGGACAAGGTGATTCAGCAGCTCTACGTTTTCACGAACTGCCAGATGCAGCTTTCGCCGGCGGCGTGCGTGATCGAGCACGACAAACCGCAGTTCCTCGGCGTGAAGGAGATCCTGCGCCGCAGCGTCGAACGCACGCGCGAACTCCTGAAGCGCGAGTTGGAAATCAAACTCGGCGAGCTGGAGCAGCAGTGGCATTGGGATTCCCTCGAGCGGATTTTCATCGAGGAGCGCATCTACCGGAACATCGAAAAGTCGAAGACGTGGGAAAGCGTGTTGCACGAAATCCGCACCGGCCTGAAACCGTTTCTCCAGCAGCTGCGGCGCGACGTGACCGACGAGGACATCACGCGCCTGACCGAGATCCGCATCAAGCGCATCTCCGCCTACAACCGCTTCCAGGCCGATGAGGCGCTCCAGAAGATCGAGGACGGCATCACGGAGACGAAGGCCCATCTGAAGAATCTGACGGGCTACGCGATCGCGTGGTTCGAGATGCTCCAGGAGAAATACGGCAAGGGGCACAAGCGCCGCACGAGCTACGACGAGATCGAGCAGATCGACGCCTCGGCCGTCGTGTCCGCCAACCAGCGTCTCTACGTCAACAAAGACGACGGCTTCATCGGCCTCAACTGGCGCCAGCACGAGTACCTCCAAGACTGCACGATCCTCGATGCCGTGCTCTGCATCATGCGCGACGGCTCGCTCAAGGTCGCGAAGGTGGCCGACAAAGTTTTCATGGGCCGCGATATCATTTACGTCGCGATCTTCCCGAAGGATGGCGACACGGCGTTCTACTCGATGGTCTATCAGGACAAGGAGAGCGGCAAAGCCTTCGCGAAGCGTTTCCAGATCGGCGGCCTCTCGCGCGACAAGCTTTACCCGCTCGTGAAGAGCGAAGGCTCGAAGATCGTGTGGCTGCACGTCGCGAAGACAGAGAAGGAAATGCCCAAGCAGGTGAAGATCTCCATCGACGGCCGCAGCGGCGCCCGCGTGCGCGAGCTCGATTTCGACCTCGGCGCCATTCCCGTGAGCACCCGCAGCGCGAAGGGTGTCACCGTTTCGAAGTGGCCGGTGAAAGACGTGAAGCCGATGGAGTGAGCCGGGGCGGGCGGGCGCGACGGGCGCACCTCACTCTCCTGCGCGCGCCGCCGGAGGTGGGCCGGCCACTCCGCGGGCGGCGGCTGGCAGGGAGAGGCGTGGCCGGCGGAGCCGCGCGCAGAGCGCACGGCCCACCCGGGGACACCGGACCCTGCACGAAACTGAGTTGCGCGCGGGCGCATCAGCGCGCCGGATTGACGGTTGACCGCGGGAGGGCGGTTTCTATTTTTCGCGACGCAGCGCCGCGGGGCGCCGCGTCCGCCTCAACCCCCTCCCGTCATGAGCAGCTTTCGCATTCGTCCGCGCTTTTCGCATACGGTGGAGCTGTCGCTTGATGCGGCCCGCGAACAGATTCTCCGGTCGCTCGCGCAGCAGGCGGGCGGTTTCGAAGTGAAGGCCTTTCCTGAATTCATCGGCATCCATATCGGGGCGAAAGATCGCCGCTACTGGTCGCCCCGCCTGTTTCTCCATTTTCAGGCGACCCCGGCGGGTGGGACCGCAATCGAGGGCACGTACTCGCCCGAGATCGAGATCTGGGCGGTGTTTCTCTACGGCTACTTGATCACGGGGTTGCTCGGGACCTTTTCCGGCATCCTCGGGTTTGCCCAGCGGTTGGTCGGCGCCGAGCCGTGGGGCTTTTGGATTTTGGCGGCGATGGCGGCGGTGGCCCTGCTGCTTTATGTCGGGGCGCAGCTGGGACAGAAGCTCGGCGCCTGGCAGACCTTTCAGTTGCACCAAGCCTATCAGACGGCGGTCGGTCGGGCGGCGGAGATTCACTGAGCGCGGGCGATTCGGGCGACGGGAATGTCGCGGGACGGCTCCGCAAAAGTTTCGGCCCGCGGCCCAGTGCATTCGGCCGGAGAAAGCTTGGTTTCCGACCGGCGCGGTCCAGCGTTGGGACAACTCCTCCGACGTGCACCTCTCCCGGCCGGTCTCCTTCTCGAAGTGTTTCTCCCTCACGCGCCGGGTGATTCACGTCTTGGCCGTCGTCGGGGCGCTGGCCGTCGGCGAGGTTGCGCGCGCGGCGTCGTACTATGTCCATCCCGTCACGGGCGACGATGCACGGGCGGGGACGTCGGCCGATGCACCGTGGAAGACGCTGGAGAAAGCCAATGCGGTCCGGCTGAAGGCCGGCGACCGGGTCCTGCTCGCGGCCGGGCAGACGTTTCGAGGGCAGTTGGCCTTTGCCGGCCTCGCGGGAACGGCGGACGCGCCCATCGTGTTGGCCAGTTATCTTGCTGACGCAGCGGCGGGGGCCACGCGGGCGAAGATCGACGGTCGTGGCTATGTGGCCGCCGTGCAGGTGAAAAACAGCCGGCATGTTCGCATCAGCGATCTGGTGCTCACGGCGGACGGGGGCGGGATGCGCCGCGGTCAGCCGGCGAAAGCGGACATGCGGTGCGGAGTGCTGATCGAGGCGGAGGCGGACGGGCGCTATGGCGATATCGAGCTCACGCGGCTGCAGGTGAGCGACGTGTCGTACGAGGAACCGGGCTTCGTCCGGCCCGCGGCGGACGTGAAAACCGCCAACGGCACCGGGCGCTACGGGTTTGGGATTCGCTTCATCGTCAAATCGGCCGGGGCGCAGATGAGCCGCATCGCCGTCACCGATTGTGACATCGAAAACGTCAACCATACCGGGCTGAAATTCACCGCGCCCAACCACGGTATTGAAGACGTGCGCGTCGAGCGGGTGCGCGTCGTGCATGCGGGCGGGCCCGGCGTGCAGTTGTCCGGGGTGCGCGGCGGTCGTTTCCGCGAGCTTTATGTGGACCACTCCGGCAGCACCCGCGACACGCGGAATTGGGGCCGCGGCAGCGGACTCTGGACCTGGAGCTCGAGCGATGTGGTGATCGAGAATAGCCAGTTCCTCCACGCCAACGGCCCGGGTGATTCCGCCGGCGTCCACATCGACTACCACTGCCGCAACGTCGTCGTCCAATACAACCTCAGCGCGAACAATGCGGGTGGCTTCTGCGAGGTGCTCGGCAATAATTTCAACTGTGCCTACCGCTACAATGTGAGCGTCAATGACGGCCACCGCGTGAAGGGCCGGGCCGGCGCGTTCCAGGAAGGGAAGACGTTTTGGTTGAGCGGCTACGTCGGCAAGGGCCCGCGCCGCGGTCCGTTTAACACCTACGTCTACAACAACACGATTTACGTGAGCGAAGACATCGTCGCTAAAATGGCCGTCGGCCCCACCGCCGAGGGTGTGCTGATCGCGAACAATATTTTCCACCTGCGCGGCCGCAGCCAGATGGTGAAAGGCGATCAGTTCAGCGCCGACCACGCGGCGGACCGACCGCTCCCGCGCGTCTTTTTTGAGAACAATCTCTTCCTCCGCGCCGACAACTGGCCCGCCGCCGTCGGGATCACCGATCGCGCGCCGCTGCTGGGCGATCCCGCGTTTGCCCGTCCGGGCGGACTCGCCCTCGCCGACTTCACGCCGGGCAACGCCGCCCTCGTCAAAGATCGCGGCGTGCCCATCGCGAAGATTCCGGGCGACGACATCGGCCTCACCGTCGGCCTCGCGGTGGCGCACGATATCCTCGGCCGCCCGATCGTCGGCCCGCCCGACCTCGGCGCGATCGAGCTGCCGTAGTCGTCGTTCCCCCACGCTTCGTCGTCCTGCCATGAAACATTCCTTACTCCGGTTCGCCTTGCTCGGGTTCGCCGCCCTTTTTGCCGCCGCAGCGGAGCCGCCCCCGAACATCATCGTGATGCTCGCCGACGACATGGGCTACGGCGACCCGCGCTGCTACAATCCCGCCTCGAAGATCCCGACGCCGAACATGGACCGGATCGCCGCGGAGGGCCTGCGTTTCACCGATGCGCACACGCCGGCGGCGGTTTGCACGCCGACGCGCTACGGTTTTGTCACGGGCCGCTATGCGTGGCGCACGCGGCTGAAGACGATGGTCCTCTGGTCGGAATACGAGGACCCGCTGATCGAGCCCTCGCGCGAGACCGTGGCCCGGGTACTGCAGCGCTCCGGCTATCGCACGGCCGCCGTCGGCAAGTGGCACCTCGGCCTGAATTTCGCGAAACCCGGCGGCGGCTTCGTGCGCGGCAAAATTAACCACCTGAACGGTGCGGGCGGCACGCGGGAGGTGGAGTTCACGTCACCCGTGCAGGGCGGACCGCTCGCGCTTGGTTTCGACACGAGTTTCCTTTTACCGGGCGGCATCAACCTTGAGCCGCACTTCTGGCTCGCCGACGACCGGGTGGTGGGAAAACCCGCCGTGTGGCGCGCGGCCGGCGCGCCCACGCGCCCCGGCACCTCCGGTCTCGAAGTGCATGAAGGCTGGATGGCGGAAGGCTGGAGCGACGAGGCCGTCGGCCCGACGCTCACGGAAAAAGCCGAGGCTTTCCTTTCGGCGAGTGCCGCTGCGAAAAAGCCCTTCTTCCTCTACTTCGCCTCCCAGGCGCCGCACCGCAACTGCACGCCGCCCGACTTTGTCCGCGGCAAGAGTCAGGCCGGGGTGCGCGGCGACATGGTTTACGAATTCGATTGGGCCGTCGGCCGCGTGCTCGCGAAACTCGACGAACTCGGTCTCGCGCAAAACACCCTCGTGATCGTCACGAGCGACAACGGCGCCGTCCCGAAGAGCGACGAGGGCGACGACTTCGGGCACAAGGCCAACGGCGATCTCCGCGGGGCCAAGGGCGGTCTCTTCGAAGGCGGCCACCGCGTCCCGTTTCTCGTGCGCTGGCCCGGACAGGCACCGGCCGGACAAACCAACGCCTCGCTCGTGGTGCTCACCGATTTGCTGGCGACCTTCGCGGACCTCGCCGGCGCGAAACTCCCGCCCGGCGCCGGCCCCGACAGCTTCAGCGTGCGGCCCGCCCTGCGCGGCGCCGCGATGGACGCGACTGCGCGCCCGGCCGTCGTGCTGCATTCGGGTGGCGGACTTTTCGCCATCCGCCAAGGACCGTGGAAGCTGATTTTCGACGCGAAACTGAAGCCGGCGCAGCTCTTCCACCTTGGGCGTGATCCGCAGGAAGCGACCAACGAACTCGCCGGCGAACCGCAGCGGGTGACCGAAATGCAGGCCGAGCTGGCCCGCATCCGGGCCGCACCGTTCTGAGGGGCGGCCAAACCCGGCTTGAGGCCCGGCCAAGCGGGCCGGGCATTGACGCGGCGGCGCCCACGTCCGATGGATGTCGGTGATGAATCTCAAATCGTGCCTCCTGCCCGGGTGCCTCGCCGGCCTCGTTTTTGTCTCCGCCGCCCGCGCCGAAAAACCGCTCGCGCTCGTCAACGGCGATTTCGAGCAGCAGCTCACCGGGTGGTCTGCGACCGGCGACAACGGCATGAGCGCCGCCGTCGCGGTTGCGGCCCATTCGGGCAAGCTCGGCCTGCGCGTCACGGACGCGAGCGACACGCTCGGCTCCAGCGTCGCCACGGCGAAGTTCCCCGCAGTGGCGGGCAAGACCTACGCGGTGCGTTTCGCGTCGCGGGTGATCACCGGCAATGCCATCGGCGTCTACCTGCGTTTCTACGATGCCAAGGGCGGCTATTTGAATACGCCGGAGAAAAAGAACCAAAATATCCTGCGGATGACGACGAAGGACACCGCGTGGAAAGACCAGGTGCTCAAAGGCGTCGCTCCCGAGGGCTCCGGGCAAGTCGAGGTCTGGGTCCACTCCTTCACGAAGGGCCAGGTCACGGCGGACTTCGACGGCTTCACCCTTTTCGAACTCTGATAACGCGGTCGCCCG
>CAJAYO010000532.1 GCA_903948415.1 uncultured Opitutia bacterium
CGCCACTCCGATCGCCAACACAATGGTCACCGCCGCGGGCAGTCCTTCCGGGATGGCGCCGACGCACAGCGCGACCGCGGCCAGGAACATCTGCCCCGCCGGCTCGCCGCGCGTCACCCCGAGCGCAAACGTCGCGGCCCCCAGCGCAAGAATGCCCCACAGCAGCCACCGGCCGAAGCGCGCGAGTCTGCGGGTCAGCGGCGTCGCGATCTCGGTCGCTTCCGCGATCAGCGACGCAATGCGGCCCGTTTCCGTCCGGTCCCCCGTCGCCCAGACCACCCCCTCGCCCTGGCCGCACGTCACCAGGCTGCCGGCAAACGCCAGATTTTTCCGGTCGGCCAACAGCGTGTCGCGCCCGAGCGGTTCGGCGTGTTTCGCCACCGGCACCGATTCCCCCGTGAGCGCCGATTCATCCACCCCCAATCCCCACACGCGGACCAGCCGCAGGTCGGCCCCGATCCGGTCACCCGGCTCGAGCAACACGACATCGCCGGGCACCAGCACGTCCGCCTCCACCCGCCGCACCTCGCCGTCCCGCCGGACCGTCACCCAGGTCGCGATCATCCGGGACAACGCCTCGATCGCGTGCACGGCCTTCGTCTCCTGGAGAAATCCCACGACCGCGTTGGCGAACACCACGCCCAGAATCACCGCCGCGTCCATCCGCTCGCCGAGGAACGCCATGACCGCGGCCGCCCCGAGCAACAATGCGACCAGCGGCTGCCGAAACTGCCGGACAAAACGCACCCACGGCGGCGTGCCCGGCCGGGCCGTGATGCGATTGGGCCCGAGCTTGGCCAGTCGGCGTCGCGCCTCCGCCTCGGGGAGACCCGTCCGCATCTCGACCTCCAGCAGCCGCAACACCTCGTCACCGGGCAAGTGATGCCAGTCCGGCCGCGCCGCCTCCTGCGCGGCCGGGCGCTCCGGCGCCCCCGGCGGTCCCGCCCGGCGCCAACGCGTCGCGCGCCATCGTGCCCGCCCCTCGCGCGGGGACCCCGAAGGTTCGGTTGCGGTGGCCGGCTTCATGGGCACCCCGTTCCGGTGGGCTCACTCCTCCGCCCGCCGGAAGACGAGCAGCGGACGACGGATCTGCTTGAGGACCGCTTTCGTGACTGAGCCATGGAACGCGCGGGACAACCCGACGCCGTGCGAGGCCACACACACCACATCGGCGGCGAAACGCTCCGCTTCGCGACAGATCGCGAGCGCCACATCCGCATCCGCGATCACCTCCACCTCGGGCGGCAGCCACCGCTCGCGCGCCTCGTTGGGCACCAACGCCTGCAATTGCGCGGCCAGATCGACGGCGCCGCCGTCCCCGCCCCGGCGCGATTTCGCCTTCTTTGGCGCGGTCACGTGGATGATCTTCACCAGCCCCCCGCTGCCGCAGACGGTGCAGGCGAACGGGACGGCGGCATTGCCCACCGCGGAAAAATCCGTCGCCACCAGCACCCGTTTGATCACCGGAATGTGCGCCTCGCGGGGATCGAATTGCGCGGTCACCGGCACACAGACCACGTTCATGGCCGCCTGGTGCAGCAGCTCCCGCGAGACCGAGGCATGCGCCAGCCGGCCGAGCACGCTGCGCTGGTGCGTCCCCACGGCCACGAGCTGCGCCTTCACCTCGCCGGCGATCTCGACGATGCACGGCGCCGGTTCCCCGAAATAAGGCCGCACCACGATGTCGCTCGCGTCGTCTCCGATCTGGTCGCGGATCTTCCGGCGCAATTCGCGTTCCAGCCGCTCCTGCAACGGCGCCGGATTGACCGGCCGGCCCGGCGCCGGCTCCTGGTCCCCGCCGCGCGGCATCCGCCAGTTGATATAGCACGATACCAAATCGCACGGTCCGGCCGCACTGAATGCCTTGGCCCACCGCAGCACCACGTCGGAGGTCGCATAGCGGTCCAGGGCGAGCAGCATCTTGAGCCGCTCCTTCGTCCAGTCCCACGTCTCAAACGCCGCCGGATCGCGCACGATCAACGTCGGCACCGGCGAAGCTTCCGCCAGCTGCTCCGCCATGCTGCCGACCGCCCAACGGTCGTGGGTCGGGAGCACGGCGGAGGACATGACCAGGAGCACCGGACGGTGCAGCCGGATATACTCCACCAGGATTTTCACGGGCCGCAGTCCCTCCAGCAACACCGCCTCCACAGCCGTTCCGGCCTGGCGCAGGCGGCGGGCCTCGGCCTCCAGCCGCTTCCGCGTCGTATTCAGTGCGCCGATGCTGCGCGCATCGATCACGTGCACGAGGCGCAGGTCCTCCGCGCGCCGGAGGGCCAGCTTGCCCGCCACCGTCGCGGCGGCGACCGCGTGCTCCGAAAAATCAGTTGCGCACAAAATGAAGGGTCCGTTCGGGTTCATGGCTGGTTCCTTTCGCTTCCTGGGTTTGTTCGGTGTGCAGAATCGCGCTGGTCGTCTTCAGGACCGTGTCCGGATTCAGCGAGATGCTGTCGATGCCCTCTTCGACGAGAAACTGGGCGAACTCCGGATAGTCGCTCGGCGCCTGGCCGCAGATACCGATCTTGCGACCGCGCGCCCGGCAGGCCGCGATCGCCTGCGCAATCATCGTCTTCACCGCCGCGTTCCGCTCGTCGAAGATCGGCGCGACGATCTCGGAGTCGCGGTCGACCCCGAGAATCAGCTGCGTGAGGTCGTTCGATCCGATGCTGAAGCCGTCGAAGATCTCCGCAAACGCGTCGGCGAGGATCACGTTGCTCGGAATCTCGCACATCATGTAGACCTCCAGCCCGTTCACCCCGCGCGTCAGCCCGTGTTGGGCCATTTCCAATAGCACGCGCCGGCCTTCCTCCACCGTCCGGCAAAACGGGATCATGACCTTGAGATTCGTCAGCCCCATTTCTTCGCGCACCCGCTTCACCGCCCGGCACTCGAGCGCGAAGCCCTCCCGGTAACGCGGATGGTAGTAGCGCGACGCCCCGCGGAAACCGATCATCGGGTTCTCCTCGTGCGGTTCATAGGCCGCCCCGCCGATCAGGTTCGCGTATTCGTTCGTCTTGAAGTCGCTCAGCCGGAGTATGACGTCCTTCGGATAAAACGCGGCGGCCAGCGTCGCCGCCCCCTGCGCGAGTTTCTCGACGAAAAACTGCGGCTTGTCGGCATATCCGACCGTGAGGGCCTCGATCTGCCGCTTCACCTCCGGGTCCGTCAACGTGCCGTAGTTGAGCAACGCCAGCGGATGAATCTTGATGAAGGTCGTGATGATAAACTCTTCCCGGGCCAGGCCCACGCCGTCGTTCGGAATGAACGACAGCGCGAAGGCTTCCTCGGGGTTGCCGACATTCATCATCACCTTCGTCCTGGGCCGACGGAGGGTCTTGAGATTCGTCCGCCGCACCTCGAACGCCTGCCGGCCCTCGTAAACAAACCCCGTGTCCCCTTCCGCGCACGACACGGTAACAACCTGCCCGTCGCGCAGCGTGTCCGTCCCCACTTCGGTCCCCACGATGGCGGGCACGCCCAGTTCGCGGCTGACGATCGCCGCATGGCAGGTGCGCCCACCCCGGTTGGTGATGATCGCCGCGGCCTTTTTCATGATCGGCTCCCAGTCCGGATCGGTCTTGTCGGTGACCAGGACTTCGCCGTCTTGGAACTGCCCGAGATGCTGCGCGCTCTTGATCACGCGCACCGGCCCGCTCGCGATCCGGTCGCCGATGCTGCGGCCCGTCACGAGCACGCGGCCGCGGTGCTGGAGCCGGAACGTCTCGATCACGTCGACGTCCTTGCGCGACTGCACCGTTTCGGGCCGGGCCTGGAGAATGAACAGCTCGCCGGTCTCGCCGTCCTTGGCCCACTCGATATCCATCGGCGTCGGTCGCCCGCGCCGGGCCGAATAGTGGTCCTCAATGATGCAGGCCCAGCGGGCGAGCTGCAGAATTTCCTCGTCCGACGCGGCGAACTTCACGCGGTCCCCCGCCGGCACCGGGACGTTCTTCACCATCTTTCCGCCCCCGATGTCGTAAACGAGTTTGAATTCCTTCGTGCCGACGCGCTTTTGGAGAATCGGCCTGAACCCCGTTTTCAACGTGGGTTTGAAGACGCAGTACTCGTCGGGATTCACCGTACCCTGGACGACGTTCTCGCCCAGACCGTAGGCGGCATTGATCAGCACCGCATCGCGAAAACCGGTCTCGGTATCGATGGTGAAAATCACGCCCGACGCCGCGAGGTCGGAGCGCACCATGTGCTGCACGCCGACCGACAGCGCGATTTTGAAATGATCGAACCCCTTGTCCACCCGGTACGAGATCGCGCGGTCCTTGAACAGCGACGCGAAGCAGCGCTTGCAGGCATCGAGCAGCGCGTAGTGGCCGTGCACGTTGAGATACGACTCCTGTTGGCCCGCAAAACTCGCGTCAGGGAGATCCTCGGCCGTCGCGCTGCTGCGCACCGCCACGTGCGCCGGATGGAGGAGATTGCCGGCGCCCAGCGCGTCGTAGGCCGCGACAATCTCCGCGGCCAGCTCCGCCGGCAGCTCCGTCGCCAAAATCGCCTGCCGGATCTGGCTGCCGCGCAGCCGCAGATTCGCGATGTCGCGGGTGTCCAGATCGCGCAGGAACCCGCGGATCTTCTCGTCGAGTCCCGTCGACGACAGAAACAACCGGTAGGCGTCGGCCGTGGTCGCAAAACCATCCGGCACGCGCACGCCCTTGGCCGTCAGTTCCCGATACATTTCCCCGAGGGAGGCGTTTTTCCCGCCGACCCGCGGAAGGTCATCGATGCCGATTTCGGAAAACCACTGGATGGACGGTTTCATGAGGAGCGCGCGTTGATTTTGATGACTCGGATCCCGCCGGACCGTTTCACCCGCCCACGGGGGGCGTCGTCCGCCCGGCGGACATGTTTCCCAACAACGGTGGCGCCGTCGCCCCACCGGCTAAATTCAGACGCCGGCCGCCGTCGGCGCGCCGCGGTGTCGGCGCAGGCGGCGGAGCGCCCAGAGGGCGCGGACCACCGGAGGCGCCCAGCGCAACCATCCGCGGATCATTTTCGGCGGGCGAAACACCGCCCGCAGCGCCACGGCGCCCAGCGTCCACACGGTGCCTTTGGCCAACGGCGCGGACCGGCGCCAGAGGCCGAGTCCCGCATCGAGCCAGACCAGCGGCTGCGTGGCGACCGCGAGCGCCTCGGCGCTCTCGCGGCGGCGGACCGCGATGCTGTGCCGCAAAGCGGCCTTGGCCCGCGCCAGCTCGGTCAATTCGGCTTGGGGATACATGCGCGGTCCTCCCTGAGCTCTGCGATCGTCGCGGCAAACGGGCGCGGCTGACGCGCCAGATAGCGGCGAAACGCGAGGACGATCGCCCCCGCGGCGCCGGCATAGACCACCGTCAAACCGACCAGGACGGCGAGCCGCGCGGTGTCCCAGAAAAGGTAAACGAGCGTGAGACTCGCAAAGGTGAGGGCCATCGCGCTCGCGAACATGGCCGCACTGATCCAGCAAAACGTCTGGATCAGGCGGAATTTCTCCTCCTGCAACTCGACCGAAACCAGTTCGACCCGGTCCTGCACACCGGCGAGCAGACTCTCGCCCAGCACGCGGAAGGAGGCCAAAAAGCCCGGCGGGGATTCGGGGGAGCGCATGGCGGACGAGGCTTACTTGCTGCGACGCCCGATGAGCACGCCGACGAGCACGCCGACGCCGAGCGTGATCGCGAGCGCCTGGTAGGGATTCTCGCGGATCGCGTGATCGGTGTAGCGGGCGCCGGAAACCACTTTCTTTTTCGCGCCCGCGTAGAACTCGGTGAGTTTGGCCTGCGCCGCCTCGAACCGTTCGCGCATGGCGGCAACGGCACTTTCGCAATTCCCGTCCTGCGATTGGTGGACGATCTGCTCTGCCTCAGTCACGAGCGAGCGAAGCTCGTTCAAGACCTCATCGGGCGTCTGGGTTGTTCTGTCAGTCTCGGTTTTCATAGGACCTCCTTGGTTTTCGTTGTGGGCCGAGGGCGGCCGCAGTTGGACTTGGTCGTCTTCGGCTGGTGGCAAATCATGGGAGCGCGGAATGGGCGGCTCGGTCGTTCAACTATGCCTCGGCCCCCGGGGCCGCGCTCTGCACTTTCGGGAAAATTTGCGCATAGCTTGGAGCGGGCCGGCCGCGCGAAACTCAGGCGGCAAAGCCAAACCGGTAGCGCTCTTCCTCGGGTTTGATGTTGAGGGTCCGGCAAATCAGGCGGGACGCGACTTCGGCGGCGGCAATTTTCACCATGCGGTCAAAATCCCCCTTCGGCAGATCCGCGCCCTCGTGCCTGATCGCATGCAGGCCCATCCCATGTTCCAACAGGCTCTGCAGGAAATCTTCCAGCGCCACCGGATCGTCGGTGAAATACTGATGGTGCTCGGGCGGCGAGTGCTTTCGGAAGTGGAGACTGTATTCGACGGTATATTTTTTCAACATGGCGAGGTCCTCCTTTTGACGGTTGCCGGCCGGCCGGAGAAGCCGGCTTGAGCCTTGCCACACACTACACCCGATCAGGGCCTGCGCTGGTCATCCTTTGTCCTTCTTTGCCCAGTTCTTGGCCACCGCACCCCAGCCCCTTCCGGGGTCCCGCACCGCCACCGGCGGCCACGAAAAAGGCGCACCGCACAACGCGGGGCGCCCGTTCGGATTCGGGAAACGGGATTTTACCTCGGCGTCAGACCGAGAAAAGCTCCTCCGCCTTGAAAAACCGCGCGAGTTCCGCGTTGGCGTTGTCGACGCTGTCCGACGCGTGGACGACATTCTTCATCATGTCCGTACCGAAGTCGCCGCGGAGTGTGCCTTTCGCGGCTTTGCGCGAATCGGTCGGGCCGAGGAGATCGCGCACGCGCTGGACGATGTTTTCGCCCTGCAACGCGACCATGATCACCGGACGCAACCGCATGAAGTCCTCAATCTCCGGGTAAAACGGCTTGGACGCCACGTGGGCGTAGTGCTCGCGGAGCACCGCGGCGGACAGGTGGGCCATCTTGCATCCGATCACGTCGAAGCCCGCGGCCTCAAAGCGCGCGAGCACCGTGCCCGCGAGGCGTTTTTCCATGCAATCAGGCTTAAAAATAACAAAGGTTTTCTCCATAGGAGGAACGAACCTAGAACTCCCCCGGCGTTTGAAAAGCCTAGAGTTTTCCGGCCCCGCGACACCTGCCCCTCCGCGCCTGATTTCCTCCTGGGCCAGATCGACCGCGGCCCCTCCGGCCACCCGTTCACCGTAGCCCCCGATCTCGCGCATCAGCCGCGGCGCCGTCGCGCGGTCGCGCACTCCGACCGCCGCCGGAAGGGTTGGGCCTCCACCGCGAGTCCGGCGACCGTTGGCGCAACGCCTCGCCGCTGTTTTGCGCGTCGCGCCACCCGATGCCGTGCTGGGGTGCGTCTCAGGCCTCTTCGAAGGGCCGCCCCGCCCTCGCGTCAAACGATCGGTCGCCACCCGGCCTGACGGGGCTAGTCCGCCCGCCCCAAGCCCGACCGCAACGCCGCGGCCAACGTCGGGTGGCGGAAGGCATAGCCCGTATCCAACAAACGCACCGGCATCGCGCGCGTGCTCGCCAACAGCGTCGCGTCCGCCATCTCCCCAAACACCAGCCGCAAGACCGCCGCCGGCACCGGCCACACCGCCGGCCGGTGCAACACGGAGCCCAACGTCGCGGAAAATCCCGCGTTCGTGATCATCTCCGGCGCGACCACATTCATCGGCCCGGCGCACCGCGGTTCGAGCAACGCGTGGTAAATCGCTCCCACGGCATCGTCGAGCCCGACCCAGCTCATCCACTGCCGGCCGTGGCCGACGCGACCGCCGAGCCCCGCGCGGAACAGCGGCAACAGCTTCGCGAGCGCCCCGCCCGTCGGACTCAACACCACGCCGAACCGCACCAGCGCCGTGCGGATGCCCGCCCGCGCCGCCCCCTCCGCATGCGTCTCCCACACGAGGCAGACCTCCGGGAGGAAACCGAGCCCGATCGCGCTGTCCTCTGTCAATTCCTCGTCGCCGCGTTCGCCGTAGAACCCCACGGCCGAGGCGTTCACGAACACCGCCGGCTTCCGCGCCATTTTCGCCAGCGTCGTCACCAACGTCTTCGTCGTGTCGATCCGGCTCCGCAAAATCTCCGCCCGCCGCGCCGCGGTCCAGCGCCCCGCTCCGACATTTTCGCCCGCCAGGTTCACCACCGCATCCACCGCGCCGATCTTCGCGGCGTCGAGTTCGCCCGTCGCCGGATTCCAATAAACTGTATCCGGTTCTTCCGTCCGTCGCCGCACCAGCCGCACGACTTCGTGCCCCTGGGTTTCCAGCAGCGGCACCAGCGCCCGCCCGACCATGCCCGAAGCGCCCGCGATCAAAATCCGGCGCGGTCGCACGGTCCCGTAGCGCGAGGCCAGCTCGACATCCGCCTTCGTGCGCTCCTGTCGCCACGCAAACATCGCCGCGAGCTTGCGCTCCGTAAATTTCCCCGCGACCGCCCGGCCCGGCGCGCCGCCCGGCAACCGGTAAACAATGTCGTCCGTCAACACACACGCGTCCGGCCCGTCCGCGTCGATCCGGTGCAAGTGCTCCCACCGCGCAAACGGCCCCGCCACCTGCACGTCCCGAAACTGCCGCCCCGCGACGTAATCGCGGTGCTCGACGCGCCACTCCGTCCAAAAGGGTCCCACCTTGTTGCGCACCGTCACCCGCGCGCCGTCCCGCACGCCGCCCGTGGCCGACACGAGCTCGACCCGCTCCCACGGCGGGCACAACCGCGCCAACGCGCCCGGCCGTTCATGCCACGCAAACACCTCGGCCGCCGGCCGCGCGATCCGCACGCTCCGCCGGAACGTCGCGTCAGCCACGGGCCACCCGCCCCTTCGTCATCCGGCAGGCATCCGAGCAGAATTTCACTTCGCTCCACACGCGCTCCCATTTTTTCCGCCAGGCAAACGGCCGCCCGCACGCCACGCACAGCTTGGTCGGCAGGTCGGATTTTTTTCGCATTTTGGGCATGACCGGAAGGATCAGCCGGAAACCGGCAAAAGTCCACCGGCCGGCGCCGGCGCGCCGCCCTGCGCCCTGATTTCCGCCGCCCGCTCCCGGATCGCCGCCCGCGCCGGCCCCGCCAACCGCGCGAGATTTTTCACCTGCAGCGCCATGCGCTGGTTCTTCGCGAGCATCGGCTCGTGCCGCAGCAGAAAATCCCAATACAGCGTCGTAAACGGGCACGCGTCGTCCCCCGTGCTCTTCGCCGGATCGAACCGGCAACCCGCACAATAGTTGCTCATCCGCTCGATGTACTTGCCCGTGGCCGCATACGGCTTCGAGGCCATGATCCCGCCGTCCGCATATTGCGACATGCCCAGCGTATTCGGCAGCTCCACCCATTCGACCGCGTCGACGTAGACGCCCAGATACCAGCCGTGCACCTGCTTCGGCTCGACCCCCAGCAGCAGCGCATACAGCCCCGTCACCATCAGGCGCTGGATGTGGTGCGCGTATCCGTGCGCCAACGTCTGACCGATGGCCTGGCGCAGGCAGTTCATCTCGCACTGCCCCGTCCAGTAAAACTCCGGCAGTTTCTCCTGCGCCCCCAGCGCATTCAGCTCCGCGTAACGCGGCATGAAATGCCAGTAGATCCCGCGCACGTATTCGCGCCAGCCGAGGATCTGCCGGATGAACCCTTCCACACTCGCGAGCGGCGCCCGCCCCTCCCGGTAGGCCGATTCCGCCGCCGCCACCACCGCCCGCGGACTCAGCAGCTTCAGATTCATCGCCGCCGAGATCCGCGCATGATACAGCCACGGCTCCTGCGTCCACATCGCATCCTGAAACTGCCCGAAATCCGCCAACCGGTGCCCGATGAAATCATCGAGCGTCGCCCGCGCCGCCTCCGGCGTCACCGGCCACGCAAACGCCTCCAGCGACCCCGGGTGCCGCGCAAACCGCCGCTCCACCAGCGCCAGCACTTCGCGCGTCGTCGCATCCGGCGCGCTCAGGCGCGGCGGGCGCAGCCCGGCCGCCGCCGGGCCGCCCTTGCCGAAACTCCCCCGGTTGTCGTGGTCGAAATTCCACTGGCCGCCCTCGGGTTCGCCCGCCGGATCGAGGAGCACGCCGTGCTTCCGCCGGACCTCGCGGTAAAAAAACTCCATCCGCAGCATCTTCCGTCCCTCGGCGTGCGCCGCAAACTCCGCCCGCGTGCAAAAGAAATGCCGGTCGTCCCGCACCGCCAGCGCCACGCCCGCCGCCCGGGCCGCCGCGCCCACCGCCTCCTGCACGCGCCACTCGCCCGCCTCCGTCATCACCAGCCCCGCCGGGCGCAACTCCGCCACGGCCCGCGCCACCTCCCCGGCCAGCGTGTGCGTGTTCCCCTCGTCCTCCAATTCCACATACCGCACGGTTCGCCCCAGGCTGCGCTGCGCGTCGCGAAAATGCCGCATGGCCGCCAAAAACACCGCGATCCGCGGCTTGCTGGTCCACACGTGCTCCGACTCCTCCGCCACCTCGGCCATCCAGATCACGTCGCGCTGCGGGTCGAAATCGTCCAAGGCCGACGACGACGCGTCCAGCTGGTCGCCCAGCACCAGCACGAGGTGGCGCGTGGCGGGGGCCTTCGGAGGCTTGGATCGGGGCGGCATCGCGGGCGGCTAGTCTTCCCCGACGACGTCGCCGCCGCGCAGTTGCTTGAACGCCGCGAGCGCGGCCGCCCGCGCCGTGGCATGGTCGACGATCGGTCGCGGATAATTCCCGGTCGGTCCGAGGCGCACGCCCGCCGCTGCCAGGACGTGCAGCGGCGCTTCCCAGGGCGCGTGAATCTGCGCCGCCGGCATCCGGGCCAGCTCCGGCACCCACCGGCGGACGTAGTCGCCGTGGCCGTCAAACTTCACGCCCTGCAGCACCGGCGCAAACACGCGGAAATACGGCGCCGCGTCCGCCCCGCACCCCGCGCTCCACTGCCAGCCGAGCGTGTTGCTCGCCAGATCCGCGTCCACCAGCGTGTCCCAGAACCAGGCCGCGCCGTGCGTCCACGGCAGGCGGAGATGCTTCACCAAAAAGGACGCGACCACCATGCGCACCCGGTTGTGCATCCAGCCCGTCTGCCACAGCTGGCGCATGCCCGCATCGACGATCGGATAACCCGTCTGCCCACGCTGCCAGGCCCGCAACTTCGCCCCGTCCGCATCCTCCGCCCACGGAAACTTTTTGAAATCCTCGCGCAACGGCTGCTCCGGCGTGTGCGGAAAGTGAAACAGCAGGTGGTGCGCAAATTCCCGCCAGCCGATCTCGCTCAGAAACACCCGCGCCCCGTTGCTCGGCGGAAACACGCCCGTGTCCTTCGACCGCGCCGCGACCGCCGCCCACACCTGCCGCGGCGAAAGTTCGCCGAAATGCAACCACGGCGAAAGCTGCGAGGTCCCGTCCCGGTCCGGCAAATTCCGCGCCTCGTCATACGCGTCCATCGCCCGCGCCGCGAACTGCTTCAACCGCTGCGCCGCGCCCGCTTCCCCCGGCTGCCACACCGCCCCGAAGCCCGCGTCCCACTTCACCCGCGGCAACAGCTCCAGTTCCGCGACGGCCAGCGAGCGCGGCCACGCGCCCGGCCCCATCAGGGTCTTCTCCGAAAATTTCACCGGCGCGGTCACCGGCAACGTCAGGCAATGCCGCCAGTAGGGCGTGAACACTTGAAACGGCCCGCCCGCCTTGTTGGCGATCGTGTGCGGTTCGTTGAGCAGCGCGCTGTTGAAACTCCGGGCATCGCAACCGGCCGCCGTGAGCTCCGCCTTGAGCCCGGAATCGCGCGCGATCGCCGCCGGCTCATAGCGTCGGTTCCAATAGACCGCACCGGCCCCCGTTTTCCGCACCATCTCCCGCAACACCTCGCCCGAGTTCCCGCGCGCGATCACCAGCTGCGACCCGCACTCGCGCAACGCCGCATCGAGGGCCCCCAGCGCATGGTGCAGCCACCACCGCGACGCCCCGCCCATCGGCCAGCGCGCCTCGCCCGCCTCGTCGAGGATGTAGAGCGGCACCACGGGACCGCCGCGGACGATCGCGGCCTGAAGGGCCAAATTGTCCTGAAGGCGCAAATCCTGACGGAACCAAACCAATGTGGGCGAAGCGGGCACGCGCAGAGGCAAGCGCACGCCCCGCGCTTTGCAAGTGCCCGGACCGGTTTGCGCCGCCGCCGCGCGCCTTCGCCCTTACAACGCCTCGCGGTAGAGCGTCTCGTAACCCGCCGCCGCCACTTCCCAGCTGAAGTCGCGCGACATGCCGCGCTGCTGCACCGCCGCATACCGCGCCGGATGCCCATAAAGCACCAGCGCCCGCTCCAGCGCATCGCGCAGGCTCGCGACATTCGGTTCGCACATCAGCCCGGTCCCGCTCGCCGGAAATTCATCGGCGTCCGTCACCGTGTCCACCAGCCCGCCGACCCGGCTGACGATCGGCACCGTGCCATAGACCTGCGAATACATCTGATTCAGCCCGCACGGCTCGAAGAGCGACGGCATCACAAAGAAATCGCAGCCCGCCTCGATCAGATGGCTCATGCTCTCGTCGAGCTTCGCCGCGAGCGACACCTTGCCCGGCGCCTCGGCCGCCAGGGCGCGCATCTCCGCCTCCATGCGTTTGTCGCCCGTCCCCAGCACCACGAACCGGCACTCCTGCGAGAGGAAAAAATCCCGGTTCGCCAACACGAGGTCGACGCCCTTTTGCTCGGCGAAACGGCAGATCATGCCGAACACCGGCCCCTTGAAATCCACGGAAAAACCGCAGCGCTTCATCAGCTCGGCGCGACACGCCGCTTTGCCCGCCAGGTCCGCCCGCGAATACCGCGCCGGCAGCAGCGCGTCCACCGTCGGATTCCAAATCGACGTGTCCACCCCGTTCAACAGCCCGACGATGTCCTCCGCCCGCGTCTGCGCCACGCCGTCGAGGCCGCACCCGAATTCCGGCGTCTGGATTTCCCGCGCATACCGCGGGCTCACCGTCGTCACGCGGTCCGCAAACAAAATTCCGCCCTTCATATAATTCACCTGCGAATAATACTCGAGCCCGTCGATGTGATAGAGCTCGTCCGGCAGATTCGTCCGCGCAAACGTCGTCGCCGGAAACAGCCCCTGGTACGCAATGTTGTGGATGGTGAACACCGTCTTGAGCGCCAGCGTCACCCGGTGGCGCCGCTCCGCCTCCCGCAGCAGCAACGGCAGCAACGCCGCCTGCCAGTCGTGGCAGTGCACGACGTCCGCCTGCACGTCCGCGAGCCGCAGCGTCTCGACCACGCCCTTGCAGAAGAAAACAAACCGGTCCGAGTTGTCCTCGTAGTCGCGCTCGCCGTTGCCGTAGGGCGCGCGCCGGTCGTAGAACTCCTCGCGGCAGATCAGATAGACCAGGAGATTCTTCCGCGGCGAAAACACCCGCACATCCCCCGAAAGAAACTGGTCGCCCATCTCGATTTTCAACCGGAGCTTCCGCTCCGCGCCCGCCGCATCCCCGTGCTCGATCACCGCACGGTAGCCCGGCAGGAACACCGACACCTCGTGCGCGTGGTCCGCCAACGCTCCGACCAACGCCGCCACCGCGTCGGCCAGGCCGCCCGTTTTCATGTAAGGATAGAGCTCACTCGCCACGTGGACGATTTTCATCGCCCGCAGTTAGGCCGGACTCTTTCCTCAGGCCAATCCCAAAGCACGGCCCGCGCGCCATGACTCGAAAATATCCATGAATCTCCGTGAACGCCTCCTCGCCCACTTGCGCGAGCCCCAGTACAAGCCCGCCAACGAATTTGAGCTCGCCGACCGCCTCGGTCTGAACAAAAAGCAGCGCGCCCTGCTCGCCCACGAGGTACGTCTCGCCCTCAAGAGCGGCCATTACGTCCGCGCCGGCAACGGACGCCTTGCGCCCACCGGTGCCAAGGCCGAGGCCCAGCGCGCCCCGGAAAAGCGCCCGGTCTTCACGCCCACCCGCCGCGGCCCCGCCTTCCCCGCCGACGGCCCGTTTCTCCCTCCCCTCGCCCCGGCCCCGGCCCCCAAATCCTCCGGCAAACCGCCCCGGGATGCCTCCGGCAAACCCGGCCGCGCCCCCGCCGCCAAACCCGCCCGGGAATTTCCCGCCCCCCGGTCCGCGACCCCGGCCCGCGCCCCGGCCCCGGCCCGCGCCCCGGCCCCCACCCGTCCCGCGGTCGCCGCCCCGGTCGCGAAAAACAGCCTGCCCAAACTCGCCAAAGGCGAACTCATCGGCCGCATCCAGTTTCGCGCCGGCGGCTCGGCCTTCGTCGTCCGCGACGCCGTGCTTGACGAAGACGCCCAGCCTGCGCTCCAGGTCTTCCCCGAGGACACCGGCGTCGCCCTCCCCGGCGACCGCGTGCTCGCCCGCGAATACCCCGGCCGCAAGGGCCGCCGCCCCGGCGAAAAAATCGGCGCCATCGTCCGCGTCCTCGAGCGCGACCGCGACACCATCGTCGGCAATCTCCGCAAGGGCCGGCGCGAATACGTCGTGCAACCCGACGACCCCCGCTTCAGCTACGAAATCGCCGTCGGCGATCCCGCCAAGAGCGGCCTCTCCCCCGTCCCAAAAGAGGGCGACAAGGTCGTCGTCCAACTCGGCGAATGGAACCGCCGCTCCGACCCCCTCACCGGCACGCTCACCTCGCGCCTCGGCCGCACCCACGAGCCCCGCGCCGAACTCCTCGGCATTTTCCTCAAACACGGCCTCGCCACGGAATTCCCCGCCGACGTCGAGCGCGAAGCCGCCGCCATCCCCAACCACGTGCTCCCTTCCGAGCTGGCCGGCCGCCTCGATTACCGCGAGAAAGTCGTCTTCACCATCGACCCCGACGACGCGAAGGACTTCGACGACGCCCTCTCCTACGAGCCGCTCGCCGACGGCGAGGTCCGCGTCGGCATCCACATCGCCGACGTGTCGACCTACGTTCACCCCGGCACCGCGCTCGACCGCGAAGCCCAGCGCCGCGGCAACTCCACCTACCTCGTCGGCGTGGTGATTCCGATGCTCCCGGAAAAACTCTCCAACGGCCTCTGCTCTCTCGTCGAGGCGCAGGACCGGTTGTGCAAAGCCGTCTTCCTCACCTTCGCCAAAAACGGCCGCCTCAAGGACACCACCTACGCCAACACCGTCATCCGCAGCCGCAAGCGTCTCACCTACAAACAGGCCTACGCCTTCATGTTTGAGGACGACCTCGCGAAGATCCGCGCCCTCCCCCTCCCCGCCAAGCACCAGACCGGCTCCACCGGCCGCGCCCTCCGCGATCTCACCGACGCCGAACTCCACGATCTCCAGACCTGGTGCCGCGCCCTCTGGAAAATCGCCGCCCGCCTCCGCAAGGACCGCATGGCCCACGGCAGCCTCGACCTCGACATGCCCGAGACAAAAATTTTCGTCGACGAGCGGGGCTACGCCGACCGCCTCGAGAAAATCACGCACGACGAAAGCCACCAGCTCATCGAGGAGTTCATGCTCGCCGCCAACGAGGCCGTCGCCCGCCTCACCCGCACCCACCAGCTGCCCTCGCTCTACCGCGTCCATGACGAACCCGATGTCGAGAAACTGGAGGAATTCCGCGACCTCCTCGGCTCCTTCGACATCCCCGTCGGCGACCTCACGCACCGCGAGGAAATCGTCAAACTCCTCGTCACGCTCGCCGCGCACCCGCAGGGCTACACCTTGCGCACGCAGCTCCTGCGCAGCCTCAAAAAAGCCGCCTACCGCGCCGCCCCCGACGGCCACTACGGCCTGGCAAAAAACGACTACACCCACTTCACGTCTCCGATCCGCCGTTACGCCGATCTCGTCGTCCACCGCGTCTTCGACACCTATCTCGAAAAGCACAAGGGCCACGCCCTTCCCCCTGCGCGCAACGCCCGCTACGACCTCTCGCGCATCCAGGCCCTCGGCGAACATATCAGCCAGACCGAAATCACGAGCGCCGAGGCCGAGCGCGAGAGCGTCAAAATCAAGCTCCTCGAATTCTTCGAGCGCGAGCTCGACAAGTCCCCGCGCACGAAATTCGCCGCCGTCATCACCGACGTCCGCCCCAACGGCTTCTTCATCGAACTCGTCGAGTCGATGACCTTCGGCTTCATCAGCACCAACTCCCTCACCGACGACCGCTACGTCCCGACGGACGACGGCACCGTGCTGGTCGGCCGCAAGACGAAGAAAAAATTCGCGCTCAACGGCCGCCTCGACGTCGTCGTCGACAAGGTCGACCGCTTCAAGCGCCTGATCGATTTCCGCCCGGCCGCGACCTAACCGTCCCGAAGAGCGTCCATTCACTCGCTCTGCCCCCATGAAACACTACGACTTCGCCCGCCAGTTTCACGCGCTCTTCGAACAAGCCGTCGCCCGCTACTCCTCCGGCCTCCGCGGCCCCGAGAAGTTTTTCTCCCCGGACGAACTCGCCTTTCTCTCGGCGAACGGCCTCACCGCCCAACCCCTCTACGACTACGCCGAGGACCGCAACAACTACGGCGCACCCGACGGCGAGACGGCCCTCGCCATCGAAGCCGTGCGGCGCGACTACTTCCTCAACGTCCAGGGCGGCCTCGCCCGCGCCGTCGTCCTCGACGCCGGCACGCTGCCGCCCAAAACCGCCGCCGTCCGCGGCCTCGCCTGGCTCCCGCGTCTGATCCCCAAGGCCCGCGCGAAGCTCCGCGGCGAACTGCCCGCCGCCCTCATGTTTTGCTGCGGTGGCGACCGTTCCTTTTTTCAACAACACGACATTTTTCCCGCCGAGTTCCTCTCCCTCGTCTGGCGACACGGCGACGACGATGCCGCCATCGTCGACTGGGTCGTCCGGCGCAGCGCCGCCCAATAGATTCCTCACCTGGCCGCATCCCAGGCGTGCCGCGCCCCGGCCACAACAATCGCACCGCGGTCATTGACCGCGGATTTGTTTTTCATACCGTCCGCGACGTCCCCACCCCGCCCCCGTCACTCCGGCGGTCATTTTCCCTCCCATGAGCAAATACACCCTCAACGTTAACGGCCAGTCCCGCACGGTGGACGTGGCTTCCGACACCCCGCTGTTGTGGGTGCTGCGCGACTCCCTCGATCTGGTCGGCACCAAGTACGGCTGCGGCGTCGGGCTGTGCGGCGCGTGCACCATTCACCTCAATGGCGTGCCCACCCGCGCCTGCATGACCCCCGTCTCCACCGTCGGCCGCATGAAGGTCACCACCATCGAGGGCCTCGCCGCCGAGTCCGGCAAACTCCACCCCGTGCAACAGGCTTGGTCCGACCTCGACGTCGCCCAATGCGGCTACTGCCAATCAGGCCAAATCATGACCGCCGCCGCCCTCCTCAAAGACAACCCGAAGCCCAACGATGAGGACATCGACGGCGCCATGGCCGGCAACCTCTGCCGCTGCGCCACCTACATGCGCATCCGCGCCGGGATCAAACTCGCCGCCGGTCTTACCACCGCCGGCAAAGGAGGTGCCCAATGAACACGCCCACGCTCACGCGCTCCGTCAACCGCCGCGATTTCCTGAAACTCACCGGTCTCGCTGGCGGCGGGTTCGCCCTCGCTTTCTACATCCGCTCCGGCGGCGAAGCCGCCGCGGCCGAAGCCGCTGCCGCCTCCGGGGACTTTGCGCCCAACGCCTTCGTCCGCATCTCGCCCACGGGCGCCGTCACCATCGTTTCCAAACAGCCCGAGATGGGCCAGGGCGTGAAAACCTCCCTGCCCATGATCATCGCCGAACAACTCGAAGTGCCGTGGAGCGAGATCTCCATCGAGCAGGGCGACTTCGACGAAAAGAAATACGGCGGCCAAGGCGCTGGCGGCAGCAACTCCACCCCCAATAACTACGACAACTTCCACCTCGTCGGCGCCACGGTCCGCACGATGCTCGTCGAGGCCGCCGCGCAGACCTGGGGTGTCCCGGCCGCGGAGTGCCGCGCGGAAAAAGCCACGGTCATCCACTCCTCCGGCAAGTCGCTCAAATACGGCCAGCTCGTCACCAAAGCCGCCACGCTCCCCGTCCCCGCGAAGGACGCCGTCACGCTCAAGCAGCCCAAGGATTTCAAGCTCCTCGGCACCCGTATCGCCCAATTCGACACACCCAAGATCGTCACCGGGAAATCGCTCTTCGGCATCGACGTAAAGCTCCCCGGCATGGTTTACGCCGTTTACGAAAAATGCCCCGCCTTCGGCGGCAAGGTCGTCAGCGCCAACCTCGACCAGATCAAGACCCTCCCCGGCGTGAAGGACGCCTTCATCCTCGAGGGCAACGGCAAGGTGAAGGAACTCGTGCCCGGCGTCGCGATCATCGCCGACTCCACCTGGGCCGCCTTCAGCGCCCGCAAACAGCTCAAAATCGTGTGGGACGAGGGCAAAGTCGTGAACGAGAGCTGGGAGACCTTTGTCACCCAGGCCAAGGAAAAGGCCGCCCAGCCCGGCGGCCGCGTCCTCCGCAAAGACGGCGATCCCGATGCCGCCCTCGCCGGCGCCGCGAAAACCGTCGAGGCCCACTACATCTACCCGTTCATCTCGCACGCCAACCTCGAGCCGCAAAACACCACGGCCCACTGGCACGACGGCATTATGGAAATCTGGTCTCCGACGCAGATCCCGACCATCGGCACCGGCATGGTCAACCGCGTCCTCGGCATCGCGCCCGACAAGATCAAACTCCACCTCAACCGGGCCGGCGGCGGCTTTGGCCGTCGCATCGGCGCCGACTACCTCATCGAGGCCGCCGCCATCGCGCAAAAGGTCAACGCCCCGGTGAAGCTCACGTGGTCGCGCGAAGACGATATGCGCCACGACCAGTACCGCCCCGGCGGCCTCCACTTCCTCAAGGGCGGCGTCGACGCCAAGGGCAAGGTCGTCGCGTGGAAAAACCACTGCTTCACCTTCGGCGAGGGCGGTAGCCCCGGCAGCGGCGGCTCGCTCAGCGGCGACGAGTTTCCCGGCCGCTGGATCGCGAATTATCAGGCCGAGCAGACGATGTTCGACACCGGCTGGCCCATGGGCCCCTGGCGCGCGCCCGGCAGCTGCGTCTTCGCCTGGGTCATGCACAGCTTCATCGACGAACTCGCCCACGCCGGCGGCCGCGACCCGCTCGAACTCCGCCTCGAACTCCTCGGCGACAAAGACGAAATGCCCGCCGGCGGTGCCGGCGGCGGCGCGGCCAAGGGCGGCAAACAAGCCGCCGCTCCGTACAACGTCGCCCGCATGCGCAACGTCCTCAAGTTCGCCGCCGCCAAGGCCGGCTGGGGCACGAAAAAATTCGCCAAGGGCTCGGGCGCAGGCCTCGCGTTCCACTTCAGTCACCGCGGCTATTTCGCCCAGGTGGCCGAGGTCACCGTCACGAAGGACGGCCAGCTCAAAGTGGACCGCTTCGTCACCGGCGCGGATATCGGCGCCCAAGTCGTGAATCTCAGCGGCGCGGAGAACCAGGTGGAGGGCTCGGTCATCGACGCCCTCGGCGTCATGATGTATCAGGAACTCAACATCGAGCGCGGCCGCACGGTGCAGTCGAACTTCAACGACTATCCGTTGATCCGCATCACGGACGCGCCCGCGAAGATCGAGACGCACTTCCTGAAAACCGACTACCCGACCACCGGTCTCGGCGAGCCCGCGTTGCCCCCGGTCGCCCCCGCGATCTGCAACGCGATCTTCGCCGCCACCGGCAAACGCGTTCGCCAGTTCCCGCTCTCGCGCACCGACCTGCGCTGGAGCTGATCGAGGTAGGGCGAGGTCTCCGACCCGCCCTCGCGTATTCAGCCTAAAGGCCGCGCCACCCGGCGCGGCCTTTTTTTACGCGACGCCATACATCTCGACGATCAGATGCCGCACGCCATCCGCCGCAGCCGCCGGGAGCGCGTCCAGTTTCTTGACCAGGCGGGCCTTGGAAATCGTGCGGATTTGATCAACCGCCACTTCCGCGGCCTTGCCCGCGCAACGAATTTGAATTCGCGACCGCCACGTCGGATGCAACGCGGTCTTCAGCGGGCAGACGACCACGGTGTCCAGATGTTCGTTCATCGCATTTTGGCTCACCACGACCACCGGACGGGTCTTCTTCATCTCCCCACCCAGCGTCGGATCGAGATTCGCCAGATAAACGCCGTAGCGCACCGGCGTCACCGTGCGTCCTCCAAGCCGTCTGCCACCGTTGGGTCGAACGCGGAGAAATCGTCGTCCTTCGCCGCCGCCATTGCCTTGAACGTGTCGTCCCAGCCCAGACGCTTGTCTTTGCTCGGAGCCAACAAAATTCCCCGCTCCGTGCTATGCACGGTCACGGTTGCGCCGATGCGGTGACGGGCCAACAGCCCCTTCGGCAGGCGGACGCCTTTTGAATTTCCCACCCGCACGATTTTCAGGGTAAGCGGAAGCGGAGAAACCATAATGTGACCAACGTAACTACGGCTCCTTTACCCGCAAGTCACAATCCGCTCTACAGACTCCGCTCTACAGCAACTCCCCCTGCCCGTCCCCCAGCGGTTTCACCCCGATGAAATTCCCGTACCGCTCCAACCAGTCGTCCAGTTTTTCGGCATAGAACGTCGGGTCGTAGGGCGCCGCGGCCGCATCGTAGAGCGCCAGCGCCCGCGCGCGCTGCCAGTCGCTCGTTTTCCCCTTCGCCTTCGCCGTGATGTAGTAACTCACCCGCTCGCCCATCCGCGGCCGCGGCGTCACCTGCAACGCCACCTCCGCCGAAGCCCGCCGCGGTTTGCCGCCGCCGGCGATGAGCTCTTCGTAGGCGTCGGGATTCTGGTTGAGCGTCTCGCTCTTCGCCAATTCGGCCACCGGCACGTCCCGCGTGAGCAGCCGCCGGCGGTAGTCCTCCACCAGCGGCACCGGCGACTCCGGCGACGCCCCAACCAGGTAGTTGATCAACCGGTCGCTCAGTTTCTTCAGGAACGGTTCCATGCCGCGCGACCGCAGCGCGCTCCCCCGCAGCGTGACTTTTTTCCCGTCGTAGAGCGCATAGTTCTTCGCCTTGTAGCACCACATCGCCGCATAGCGTCCGTCATGTTCGAGCTCGATACCCGCGGGCAAAATCGGCGCGACGAGCCCGAGCAACACTTCGGGCGAGTCGAAGTAGCTCTCCGACGACAGGTAGATTCCGTCCGTGTCGGCTTCGAGGATCGTGCAGCCGTGCTGCGCGAACTCATCGATCAGCTGCTGCAAGAGTTCCCGGCCCCGCCGCGTGACTTCGGCGGCAAGTTCGCCGTCCCCGAAACGCGCGCCCGAAAAACCCAGATAGCCGTAAAACGAGTTGATCAGAATCTTGAAGTTGACCTGCCGCGCCTGCGCCTCCGCCCGCTCGTCCTCGGTCGGCGCGCTCTTGGCGAGCTGCTTGTATTTCAGGCGATACGCGCGGAGTTGACGCAGCAGCGGCACGAACACCCCGAGCGTGTCGTTTTTCGGATTCCGCGCGATGGTGAGCAGGAGACTCGGATAGAGCGACGCCACGTCGAAGTGCAGGACGTGCTTGAACACGCCTTCCTGAAAGCTCCGCGTGTAGCCGCCCTCGAAGGGCTGCACCTCCGGCGGAACGGGGCAGGCCTGCCGCGCGTGGTAGTATTCCTCGAGAAACAGCAGGTCGATCTTCGACGTCGCCCCCCGCAGCGTCGCCTCCTGCAACAGCGTCGGAAACGTCCGCACCTGCTCGAAATACGTCGGCAACAGCTGGTCGGCGAGCCCCTCCGTCTCCCGCAGGTCGTCCCCGAGGTAGGCGCAAAACCGGGCGCGGTCGCTCGCGAACACCTCCTGAATCCGGTGGCCGGCAATGTAAGTCCGCTCGGCACTGTCTTCGTCGGTGATCCCGAAATACACCGCCACCTCCTTCAGCCCATACGAGGTCAGCTCCCGCGTCGTGATGTCGTAGAGCTGCACGAGCAGATAGGTGTCGACGACGGCGCGGCCCGGCAGATCGCAGCGCGGAAAATCGATCCAGCGCTCGGCCACTTTCAGCCGCGAATTGCGAAACGAGGCCCGCTGGCCAAACCGTCCCCAGGCGCACGGCACCCGGTGGAGGCGGCAGCGCTGCCGCAGGTAATCGAGGTCGAACTTGAAAATATTGTGCCCTTCGAGGACGTCCGGATCGATCTCGGCCAGCGCGACATTCAACTCGCCGAGCAGTTTCTTCTCCGCCGGGTCCGTCATTTCCTCCAGCACGAGAAGCCGGTTCTTGCCGCCGCACCGCAGGCCGATCGCGAGCACCCGGTCGCCCGGCCGTGCCGCATCGGGAAACCCGCCGTCCGGCGAGGCCGTTTCAATGTCGAGCTGGCAACGGCGGAGCTGGCCGAAACTCAAATCCCGATACAGCCGCTGCCGCTGCTGCAGCAGAAACTGGCTTTCGAACGGCCGGATCGCGTCGACCGCGATGGACGTTTGCTTCGCCGCTTTCGTAAACGTCTCAAAAATCCCAAGACTTTCCGCGTGCACCAGGCGGTCGAAGGGCCCCGGTCCCGCCAGTTTCTCCAGCGTCAGCCCGTGCAAATTTGCCTCCGGCGGCGTGTCGTTGAGCCACGCAAAGGGCCGGAAACTCTCGACTCGCACCTCGCGCCCGCCGTCCGCTGCCACGACCGACGTGTACACCCGGCCCGTTTCATCCACCCAGACCCCGCACAACGAACCGGTCATGACGCGGCGTCGGCCGTCAGAACGGTTTCAGGTAAACCAACACCACGGCCGTGATCGCCAGCGCAAACCCGACCAGCATGAACAGATCGCTCTGGGCCCGACGCTTGTAGGCGATGCCCGCGAGGGCGGACAGGCCCAGCCAGCACACGAGTTTGACGATGGCCCAAACGGGAAAACCGAGGCGCAGCTTGTGCAGGAGGCCGACGCCGCTCACGACCATCAGCAGGCTCATCACCCCCGTGATCATCAGCACCCGCTTGCGCGTCTCGGCCGGCGCGGCGAACGCATAGAACGTGTAACCGAGCAGCACGATCAGAGAGCTGAGATGGAGGATGTGGTAGAAGGAAGGACTCATGGATTGGAAAGAAAAAGTGACACCCCACCTGTGCCGTGCGCCCAAAGGCTCAGGACCTTTTTAGGTTAAGGTGGGCGCCTCCTCCGCAGCGTCTGCTTTCCGATGGACGGCCTAGCATCTTCCGCGACGGTTTTGGCTCCCGTAATAATTCTAAGGCAAAGAGCAGTTATTGAAAGCACCTCGAACACTGCAGGGTGTCGGCGTCTACCGTAGGTCGCACCCCGCCGCCGTCAAATGCGAATCACGATTCGAGGATACTTGAGTCGAGGTGCTGGATGATCAGCTCCTGCACGGTCGCCAAAAACAGATAGCACATGAACGCCTTCCGCAGCGGTTCCGCCAGCGTCATCAGGTCCACATCGCCCGACTCCAGCGCCTCGTCGCCCATCGGCTTCAGGTAGCGCTCGCGCAACCGCAGGCGCACCGCCGCACAGGCGCGCAGGATCACCTCCGCATTGTCCTCGTCGAACGCCACGACGCCTTCCGTGAAGAACTCGCCGTCAAACAGCGCCAGCAGCGTCTGCACGTCGTCCGTCTGCGCGCTGAGCAACTCGCCGGCCCACGCCGCCCGAAACTCCTCGTCCAGGTCGGTCAACCCGGGCGGGGCCGCCAGGTTTTGCCGCAGGCCCTCCGCGAGTTCCCGGATGACGTCAAGCAGCGGCGCGACGACGGGCAGACTGAGTTTGACCTCAATGCGTTTCATCGGATTCGAGCACGGCGGTGAGATGCCACTGCTGCAGGGTGAACATGTAGGCCTCGGCCTTTTCACGCAGGCCGACCCAAACCACCGAGCGCCCCTGCTCGTGGACCTCCAGCATGTGTTTGCGCGCCGTGCGCTCGTCGAAGCCGAACACTTTTTTGAATACGAGCACGACGTAGGACATGAGGTTGACCGGATCGTTCAACACCACGACACGCCACGCCCCCTCGAGCTGGAGCTCGGCGGCGGGGCGCTCCAACGGCGCGGTGCGTGTCGTCGACTGCGGCATGGTTACGCGGCCGAGGCCGCCTTCGCTTTTGCCTCCGCGACTGCCGCGGCCACCTTGGCTTCGATCTCCGCCAGCGGCACCTTGGCCACATCCTTTTGGGCGCGCCATTTCAGCTCCACGATCCCGTCCTTCAGCCCCTTGCTGCCGATCGTCAGGCGCAGCGGAATACCAATCAGATCGGCATCCTTGAACTTCACGCCGGGGCGCTCCGCGCGATCGTCGATGATGACATCCGCTCCCGCACCCTCCGCCGCGAGGGCGATTTTCTTCGCGAGCTCCATCATCTCGGGCAGCTGCGGATCGAGCACGCAGATCAAGACGTGAAACGGAGCGACGTTCCACGGCCAAACGATGCCGTCGGCATCGTGGCTTTGCTCGATGACGGCCTGCATCGTGCGGCTGATGCCGATCCCGTAACAGCCCATCACCATCAGGTGCGACTGCTTCTGGTCGTCGGTGTAGACGGCGCCGAATTTCTCCGAATACTTCGTGCCGAGTTTGAAAATGTGGCCGACCTCGATGCCGCGCCGCACCTTCAGCGGCTGACCCGACTTCGGATCGGGCTCGCCCGGACGCACGCGCCGGAAATCGCCGAACTTCGTGACCGCCAGATCGCGCGCGACGTTCACGTTGCGCAGGTGGAAACCGTCCTTGTTGGCCCCGGTCGTGCCGTTGCCGATCAGGCGGATGGCGTGGTCGGCGAAGACGCCGACGAGCGCCGCCGCATCCTTGATCGAGCCTTTGACCGGACCGAGACTGCCCGGCTTTGCGCCCATGACCGGTTCGATTTCCTCCGCCGTCGCGGGCCGGAACAGCGTGAAGCCCAGCGAGCCGAGCTTCGCCTCTTCGAGTTCGTCGCAGCCGCGCAACACCACGAGAAACGGCTTGCCGTCCCCCATGTAGACGAGGGTCTTGAACTGCTGGTTCGCCGGCACGCCGTAGGGCGCCGCCTCGAGCGCCGCGATCGTCACGGCACCCGGCGTGGCAAACTCCTCGACCGCCCCGGTGGGCGCCGCGTCCGCGAGGTCCGCCGGCACCAGCGCGCTCGTCGCCTTTTCGCGGTTCGCCGCGTAGCCGCTCTCCTCGTTGTAGATCACGTCGTCGTCGCCGATCTCCGCCGGCACCATAAACTCGTGGGAGAAACTGCCGCCCATCACGCCAGTGTCCGCCTCGACGGCGATGGCGTGGGCGCCGATCCGCCGGAAAAACGCCTCATACGCCGCCTTCATCGCCAGGTAGCTCTTGATCGCGCCGTCGTCGGTCGCGTCGAACGAATACGCGTCCATCATCACGAACTCGCGCGCGCGCATCAGGCCGAAACGCGGCCGGATCTCGTTGCGGAACTTCGTCGCGATCTGGAAAAAATTCTTCGGCAGATCGCGGTAGCTGGAGATTTCCTGCTTCACGAGCGGCGTGATGACTTCCTCGTGCGTCGGCCCGAGCACGTATTCCGGCTCGCGCGGGCCGCGCTTGCCGTCGCCCGCGCTGTCGGCCCGGAACATGATCTCGCGCGCCGCGGCCCAGCGCGGGCCCTGCTGCCAGTTTTCCACCGGGTGAAGGTGCGGCATCTCCAGCTCGATCCCGCCGCCGCGCTCGATTTCCTCGCGGCAGATCTGCGTGATTTTCTGCATGACCCGCAGCCCGAGCGGCATGTAGGTGTAAAGTCCCCCGCCGAGTTTGCGCACGAGGCCCGCGCGAACGAGGAGCTTGTGCGAGGCGATCTCGGCGTCGGCCGGGCTCTCTTTCAACGTGGGAATAAAATACTGGGACCAGAGTTTCATGGAGCCGGGCAACGAAACAGCCCGCACGGGCCGGCGCAAATTTATTTGCGAGTGCGCCCGCCCGCCCGGTTAATCCCCCGCTCACCATGTCCGCCCTCCGCAAAGACCGCCGTCCCTGGCCGATGAAGTGGATCGTCCTCACGATCATCGTCGTCCTCGTCCCCTATACCTTCCTGACCCTTTACTACCGGAAACCGGGCCCCGCCTACCGCCCCTATCAGGACGCGCAGGAGCGCGCCAACGTCGTGCGCCTCCTCTCCGCCGGCTACCAGCGCATCACCGTCGCGGCGCAACGCCCCGCCGATTCCCCCCGGGCCGCGGCCGCCGCGCCCACCACCGCCGTCCTCGGCGGCCTGCCCTCCGAGTTGGTCGCCACGCTCGTCCAAAAACCGCTCCTGCCGCCGGAAATCCACGCGGTCACCGCCGCGCCCTCCGTCAGCGCCCTCCAGCCCTACGCGATCCAGTTCACCTGCACGCTGCCCGACAACAAACAGCAGCTCGCTGGCGCCGAACTTTACGTCAAGGACGCCGAAATCGTCATCACGCCCGACTTCGAATTGCTCACCGGCGGCCTGCTCGCGCGGTCCCGCGAAAGCGTCATCTTGCTCACCGTGCCCGCCGGCGCCCTCAAGCCCGGCACTTACCGGGTCACCCTCGCCGGCCAGCACTCGTCCCGGGCGTGGTCCGTGCAAGTGCATTGACGCGCCGCACCGCATCGTCGACAACTCCGCGCCCCACCACTGATGAGCACCGGCAACGGGAACACCACGACCACCTCCGCTTCGTCCGCCAACGCGACGACGATCAAGCCCACGGACCTCCGCGGCATCCTGCAGTACGTCCCGCGTTTTCACGGGCAGATTTTCATCATCGCGATCGACGGCGCCATCGTCGCCGACGAAAACGTGGGCAATCTGCTCGTCGACATCGCGGTGCTCCGTTCGCTCGGCATCAAGGTCGTGCTCGTCCACGGCATCGGCCACCAGATTGTCGAGCTGTCCACCACCCGGAATATCCCGATCACCAACGCGGACGGCACCGGTATCACGGACGCCGCCACGCTCGATCTGGCCATCCGCGCCTCCTCGCGGGTGTCGCACGCCCTGGTCGAAGGGCTCACGCAGAACGCCCTGAAATGCGCGTCGACGAACGCCGTGCGCGCCCTCCCGCTCGGCATCATCCGCGGCGTGGACCAACAGTTCACCGGGAAAGTCGAACGCATCGACCGCGATTTCCTCACCGAGCTGATCGAAAAACTCATCGTGCCGATCGTCTCGCCCATCGGCTTCGGGCCCGACGGAAAATCACTGCGCGTCAACTCCGACCTCCTCGCCGCCGAACTCGCCGAGGCCTTGCACGCGACCAAGATCATTTATCTCACGCCGCAGGCCGGCCTGGAGATCGACGGCACGATCCGCCGCGACATTTCCATCGAGGCGCTGCGCAAGCTCCTCGAGACCGAACCGGAGCGCGTGACGGAATCCAGCCTCAGCAAGGCCCAGCACGCCGTCAAAGCCATCGAAACCGGCACCCCCCGCGTGCACATCCTCGACGGCCGCGTCTTCGACGGCCTGCTGAACGAGATTTTCTCGAGCGACGGCGTCGGCTCGCTCGTCTACGGCAACGACTATCAGCAGATCCGCAAGGCGCGGAAGGGCGACGTCCGGCTGATCTACAACCTCACGCGCGCCGCCGTCCGCCGCGAGGAGCTCATCCACCGCACGCAGCAGGCGATCGAAAAAAACATCGACCAGTTCTTCGTGTTCGAAGTCGACGAAAACATCATCGCGGTCGTCACCCTCTATTTTTACCCCGACAAACCGCAGCTGGCCGAAGTCGGTTCGCTCTACGTGATGCCGTTCTACCACAACCGCGGCATCGGCAAGAAAATGGTCGAGTATGCGTGCATGCAGGCCAAGGAACGCGGCGCCAAATCCGTGATCGCGCTCTCCACGCAGAGCTTCGGCTTCTTCACCAATGTCCTCGGTTTCGCGGAGGCGACGAAGGACAGCCTCCCCGAGACGCGGCTCAAGCTCTACGAGGAAAGCGGCCGCAACGCGAAGGTCTTGGTCAAGCCGCTGGGTTGAGCCCGCGCGCCCCAGCCCTCCGGTCCGCGCGCGCGCCCGCCGCGCTCACTTTACCTCGACCACGACCTGCACCTCGACGGTCGTGCCGCGGGGCAGACCGTTCACCGCCACGGCCGCCCGCGCGTGTTTGCCGGCTTCGCCGAACACCGCCAAAAACAACTCGCTCGCCCCGTTGATCACCGCCGGGCTGTCCGAAAAATTGTCCACCGCGTTGACGAATCCGTTCACCATCACGATGCGCGTCACGTTGTCGAGCGACCCGACCGCCGCCTTGATGTTCGCGAGCGTGTTGAGCGCACAGATCTCGGCCGCCTTCTTCGCCGTCTCGACCGTCTGGGCTTTGCCCACCTGGCCGACGTGCGTCTGCTGGCCGTTGAAGACCGCGATGGTGCCCGCACAGAAGAGCAGGTTTCCGGTGCGCACCGTGGGCACATAGGCTCCGGCCGCGGCGGGAGGATTCGGGAGCGTGAGACCGAGTTCGGCAAGTTTGGCTTCAGGGTTCATAGAGGGAATGGCCCAGCCTCCGCCAACCGTCCGCGGAGGCAAAGGTTTTCACTGCGGCGCCGGCGGCAAAAACTCCCGCGTCGCCACCGCCCCGATCGCCACCGGGACGTCCATCACTTTCAATTCCAGCAGCACATCCAGTTCTGCCGCCAAGCGCGCCAGGGAGAGCTGGCCGATGTCCTCGCCCTTGGTGCGGTCGCCGGTCACGAGGGAGCGCAGAATCAGTTCCCCCCGCGAAAAATCCAACTGCTCCCGCGTCATGTGGCGGTTGCGCTCCAAAATCAACGCATGCGCCGGGCCCGGATCGCCGTCCAGGTAGTCGCGCCAGCCCCGGATCGACGCGGCGACAAACGCGCGCACCCGTTCGGGTGAATGGCGCACCAGATCACGCCGGCAGATGATGGTGTGGTAAACATCGTAGCCCGAGTCCGCCAGCGGCAGGGTGCGCACCCGCACGCCCTGTTGTTGCGCATAAAACGGCTCGTTGGTGACGAAGCACTGCTGGATCGAATCCTTGTCGGCGAGAAAGCCCGCGACACTGTAAGTGTTCGGCTTCAGATCGAAGCTGAGCCGGTATTTTTTCTGCATGTACGGAATCCAGGTCATGCCCACCGAGGCGGTCACCGCCCGGCCCTTCAGGTCCTTGAAGGATTTCACCGGACTGTCCGCGTGCACCATCAGAGCCTGCGGGTCGTGCTGCAGCACCGCCGCCACCATCACGAGCGGCAACCCCCGGCTCGCGACCACCATGACATCGTCGCTGCGGTTCATGCCGAAATCCACCTCGCCGGTCGACACGGGCACTTTGATCCCGACGCCCGGCCCGCCGGAACGGATTTCCACCTCGAGCCCGGCCTGGCGGTAAAATCCTTTCGCCAACGCCTGGTAAAATCCGCCGTGCTCCGCCTGGGGAAACCAATCGCTCTGAAACACGACCTTGTGCAACGCCGGCTCCCCCGGCCGCGCACCGTCCGCACGTTTTTCCCGCGCGCAGCCCGCCGCGAGCACCACGACCAACAGCAACAGACCACTCGCGCGGACAGGAATCATGGGACAGGATGCGAAGCGCGCGGCCGATGCCGCGAGCCTCAACAACGCAGGGTTGCGTCATAGTCGACCGGCTGCAATGCGTCCTGCGTGAATTTTGCCGACTGGCAGCAACTCTCCCCGGACGAGGCCGCGCGCGAACTGCGCCGGCGCAGCGCCACCCTCCTCTCCCCGGCCCAACAACGCGCCGCCCTCGCGCTGGTTTTGCCCGAAGCCACCCTGGCCAGGCAGTTCGCCGCCGCCCGCGACCCCGGCCGCCCGCTCGCCGGAGTGCCTTATCTCGCCAAGGATCTCTTCGACGCCGCCGGCCTGCCCACGTTCGCCGGCTCAACCTTCCTGCCCGAAGTGCGCCCGACCACGCCGCACGACGGCGCATTCATCCGCGCGCTGGGCGGCACCGGCGCCGTGCTCGCCGGCAAGACCCATCTCCACGAATTCGCCTACGGCATCACCGGCGAGAACCCCCACTACGGCGACTGCGAGCACCCCCGCTTCCCCGGCCGCACGACCGGCGGGTCCAGCAGCGGATCCGCCGCCGCGGTCGCAGCCGGCATCGTACCGCTGGCGCTCGGCAGTGACACCGGCGGCTCGGTGCGCGTGCCCGCCGCGTGGTGCGGCCTGTTCGGGTTTCGCCTGACGCCCCGCGACGCGTGGATCGGGGACGCGTTTCCGCTTTCCCCGAGTTTCGATACCGCCGGCTGGTTTACGGCCAACGCCCGCGACATGCGCCTCGCGATCAGCGCGCTCACCGGACTGCGTTCCGTGCAACGTGACCTGCGCGGGTGCTATCTCGACCTGCCCGGCGTCGA
>CAJAYO010000533.1 GCA_903948415.1 uncultured Opitutia bacterium
AGGGAAAGAGGCGGTGATCCCCGGGGACGGACGTTGGCCGGGGTGGTTCAGATCCGGCGGGCCCGGCGCCGGAATGGCGGGCGGGGACTTCGTTGCGGGCGGCGGAGTTCCTCGGTCTGCTGCCGCAGTGCCTGCTCGGCTCGTTTGCGCGCGGAGATATCTTCCACCACGACGCGGCATTCCGCGTCCTCCGCGGAGCGGTTCGCCAGCGGGGCTTCGGCGGCGCAGCGCGGCGGCGGAAGCAGGTGCGGGCGTGGGCGTCGGGCTTTAGGGGGCCGGGGCCGGCGCGGGCGGCGCGAGTTGCGCGCGCAGACGGGTTTCGAGGAGTTTGACCGCGGTCACATCGGTGAAGGTGATCACCACGCCGTCGATCCGGTCGTCCACGGTGCGGTAGGGCATCATGCGCATGGCGAGCGAGCGGCCGTCGCGGGTGGTGAGCAGTTTCTCGACGGGGACGAGGGAGCGGAGGACTTCGCGGGCGTCGGCGGCCAAGCCGGCATAGAGGGCCTCGGTGGCGAGGTCGGTGATGGGGCGGCCGATGTCGCCCGGGATGAGCTTGATGATCGCGGTGGCCCGCTCGGTGAAGCGCCGCACGCAGAGGGCGCTGTCGAGGAACAGCGTGGCGATCTCGGTGCTGTTGAGGAGATTTTTCATGTCGTTGCTCGCCGCGTTCAAGTCGTCGACTTTCGTCTGGAGCTCGGCGTTGACGGTCTGGAGTTCCTCGTTGAGGGACTGCAGTTCCTCTTTGGAGGTGGTGAGTTCCTCGTTGGTGGACTGGAGTTCCTCGTTGGCGGACTGCATCTCCTCGTTCATCGATTTCAGCTCTTCCTGGGAGCCCTGCATGGCGTCGCGTGCGCTCTGCACGTCCTCGCGGGCCTGCTGCAGTTCCTGGGCGAGTTCGTGCTGGCGTTCATCGGCGGGGGTCGACCGTCCGGGCCGCGCCCTGACGGTCGGGCCGATCCCGGTGGTGGGCGTGAAAATGACCATCACCAGGCCCCGCAAGGACTCCGGTTCCGTGAGAGCCTGCACGGTGAGATTGGTGAACTCGGGCGAGCGGTCGGTGCCGGTGCGAAGGCGGCGGACGACGACCGGATCGGCTTGGGTGCGGGCGCGGTGGAAAGCGCCGGTCAGTTCGCCGCGCAGACCCTCGCGGGCCATGACGAAGACGTTCCAGTTGGCTTTGCCGGCGGCCGGCTCGAGATAGCGGCCGGTGCGGCCGCTGGTGAACAGGATGTCGCCCTGGTCGGTGGTGAGCACGGCGGCCGGGGTGTGGTGCAGGAGGAGCCACTGTTCGGCGGAGGCCTGGAGACGGTCGGGCAGGAGCGGGCGGGAGGAGTCGGCCATGGGCGGGTTCGCGTGGGGTGCAAGGAAGACGGAAGGAAAGGCGATTTCGCCGCGGCGGAGGCCGGTGCCTTGCCGGCGGTAGATCCGCGATTTGTCGCGGAGCGGGGCGAAGAGATCGGCGAACCCGCCGACACTCTCGGCGGTGCCGAGCACGAGCACGCCGTCCGGCTTGAGGGTGTAGTGGAAGAGCGGGATGATTTTCTTTTGCAGCTCCGGGGTAAAATAGATCAGCAGGTTGCGGCAGGTCAGGAGGTCCAGCTTGGTGAAGGGCGGATCCATCATGAGGTTCTGCGGGGCGAAAATGATCATCTCGCGGATCTCCTTGGTCACGCGGTAGCCGTGGTCGTCTTTGAGGAAGAAGCGCCGCAGGCGTTCGGGGGTCAGGTCGGCGGCGATGTTGGCCGGATAAAAGCCCTGGCGGGCCTGGGCAATGGCCTCGCGGTCGAGGTCCGTGGCGAAGATCTGCAGGGCCTGTTTCCGCCTGGGTTTGAGGCGATCGAGCGCCTCGCGGAAAACCATGGCCAGGGTGTAGGCCTCTTCGCCGGTCGAGCAGCCCGGCACCCAGGCCCGCAGCGCCTGACCGGTCGCGGCGCGCCGCAGCAGGCGGGGCAAGGCCTCGTCGCGCAACGCCTCCCAGGCGGCCGGATCGCGGAAAAACGCGGTGACGCCGATGAGGAGTTCCTTGAAGAGCAGCTCCGCCTCTGCGGGGTTTTCGCGCAGATAGCGGACGTAGTGGGCGATCTTCGGGATCCGATGGAGTCCCATGCGGCGCTCGATGCGGCGGTAGAGGGTGCTGCGTTTGTAGAGGGTGAAGTCGTGGCCGGTGTGGTGGCGCAGCAGGAGGATGATCTTCTCGAGCTGGCTGTCCGGCCCGGGCTCGGCGAGAGACGGCCGGCGCGCGAGCAGGGGCGTATGCCGGATGTATTCAAAAAGTTGAGCCGGAAGCTCGCCGGCCGGGGCGACGAGGTCCGCCAGACCGGCGGCGATGGCGCTGTGCGGCATGCCGGCAAACTTGGCCGAGGCCGGATCCTGCACGAGCACGACGCCGGCGTGTTCCTTGATCGCCCGGATCCCAAGCGTGCCATCGGAGCCCATGCCCGAGAGGATGACGCCGACGCTGCGTTCGCGTTGGTCGGCCGCGAGCGCGCGGAAGAAGAAATCGATCGGCAGCCGCAGGCCGAGGGGGGCGGCGGGCGCGAGCAGATGGA
>CAJAYO010000534.1 GCA_903948415.1 uncultured Opitutia bacterium
ACGTCCGCCGTCGCCGAATACGCCAGCTGGGGCTACTTCGATTTCCGCATGAAGGGCGAAGGCCACGCCGAGGGCTATCAGAGCATCCCGGCCGATTGGCGCATCAGCTCGCCCCGCAAAGCCGGGTTCTTCCGCAAACTCGCCGAGATGACCGGCGCCACCCCGGTCGCCTCGCCCTGAGGCCCCCCTGTTCGCGTCCACAGCGCCGCCTGCCCGCCCCGTGGCCGTCCGGAGGGCGTTTGCCGCGTGACTGCCGCCGCGGTGTCTGCGGATGCGGTGGCGGCCGCCGGCGGGCCCGATCCCCCCCCGCCGAAGCTCCCGCCACGCCGGGCTGGCGTTCGCCCAAAAATCACCCAACGTGCTCCCGCGGCCCCGCCTTCGCGGCGAAGTCGGTGCCATATCCGGCCTCATCCGTCCCGTCACCGCTTCCTCCAGCCTCTCCTCCACCTCCTTCCCTTTATGTCCAACTACTCGATTGTCATGCAGAGTTCTCCGGTCGCGGTCAAAAAACTGCCCGCCTTCAAGACCTACGCCAAAAAGAACGGCATGGTCGTGGCCAAAGCCGACGAGGGCAAAGTCACCGTCTCCGCCCTCTGGTCCGAAACCGACGGCACCTTCGAAAACGACCTCACCAAGAGCTTCGCCAAACACCTCAAGGAAACCGCCCATTTTCTGATGACGATCTACTGCGGCAAACTCGACGGCGGCACCGACCGCGTCGAAGCCGTTTACTTCATCAAGATGGAACCGTCCGGCGAGTCCCAGCGCATCGCGATCGAGATGCACGATATCAGCGGTCCGTGGACGCGGAAGAGCGCCTGGCCGAAAAAGGCCATCGACTGGACCGCCTGAACCGCGCCGCGCCCCGCCGCCACCGCCCGCGGCTCCACAAACTCATTGTGTTGTCGGCGGCCGGGAGAGACCCTCCCCGATGGAAAATAAAACCGCCTCCTGGCAGGAACGCTTCGGTCTCACTTCGTGCCCGGCCGCCGGCATCGACCCCGCGATCCCGTCCGCCGCTCTGGGCGTCGCGGTCATCTTCACGCCCGCGACGGCCGCCGCCGCCGAAAAAGTGTTCCTCGTGATCGAGTCGCGCGCCAGCGGACTGCGCAGCCAATGCGAGCGTCGCCTGCAAACGCCGAAGCTCCCGCCGCTCGCCTCGCTCCAGGTCGCCTTCCAGGCCGAGGCCCTGCCGGACGCGTCGGCCGAGGCCGTGCACGCCGCGTGCCGGCAGCAGCTCATCCTCTCCGCGGAACTCCGGCGCGAACTCCGCCCCGCGATGCGCTGACGCACCCGGGACCGCGGCGGCGCCCCCCGCGTCAGCGCGTCGCTTGGGTCGGTTCGTCGGCCTCGAGCGGCGTCACGGGATCGATGAAGAGCCAGAAAAACGCGCCGAGAAAATAAATCGCCGACGAGATGGCGAAGATCAGTTCCCAGTTTTTCGTCGTGCCGGTGGAGGTCGTCAGCGTCGTGGCGGCCAAGATCAGGCCCACGGCAAACGGTCCGACCATGCCGCCGAAATTGCCCATCATGTTCATGCTGCCGGACACGGTCCCCGCGTATTTTCCGCCGATGTCCATGCAACTCGCCCAACTGCCGGGCATCGTCAGGTCGTTGAAGAAACTCGCCAGCCCCATGGCCAGCATCGCCAGCAGCGGGTCTTTGATATAAAAAGACGTCATCAGCAACGCGGAGGCCCCGGCGAACCCGACGAACCCAAAGGAGCGGCGGACGATGACCACACTCGAACCGCGCGCGATCAACCGGCTGGCGATCAGCCCGGCGAACAGCGACCCGAAGCCGCCGAAAAACAGCGGCACCCCCGCCAGCACCGCCTTCAGCATCGGCTGAATCAGGTCGGGGCGGACGGTGCCCTCCATCTGGCTGGCGAGCCAGTGGAGGAACTGGTTGGACAGAATCGGCCGGCCGTTGGTGTTGAGATAATCCGGCAGCCAGGTGACGAAAAAATACCAACCGTAGCTCAGGCAAAAGTACTGGCCCCACAGCAGCCACATGCTCGGATGCGTCGCGAGCTTGCGCCACGGCACGTTCCCGTGGCCCTCCACATTCTGCGCGTTCTCTTTCAGCAGCTCGAGTTCGGCCGCGTTGACGCCCTTGTGGTCGCGCGGGTTGTCCCGAAACCAAAGCCAAAAAATCACCGCCCACACGACACCCAAGGCGGCGAAAATCTGAAAGGCCACCCGCCAGCTTACGAAGGCCATCACCGACACCACCAGCAGCGGCGTAAAGGCCCCGCCCCAGCGCGCGCCCATCCACATCAGCGCCTGCGCCCGGGTGCGCTCGTTCTTCGGCAGCCACGTGCTGAACGCCTTCGTGAGATTGGGAAAACATCCCGCTTCGCCCGCCCCGAACAGGAAGCGCGTGATCCACATCGAGACGAAGCTCCACGCCCAGCCGGTCGCCGCGGTGAAGAACGACCACCACAGCACCACGCGCACGAGCACCTTGCGCGCCCCGATCTTGTCCCCCAGCCACCCGGTGGGGATCTCGAACAACGCATACGACATTGCGAAGGCGGCGAAGATCGCGCCCATCTGCCCGTCGGTGAATTGCATGTCCCGGGCGACATCGGCCTTGGCCTGCGAGATCGCGACGCGGTCGATGTATTGGACGATGGCGATGGTGATGGCGAAAACGATGACCCAATAGCGCGTGCGCGTGGGGCGCTGGCCGAGGGAGGAAGACGCAGAAGGGGACGACATGGATGGGGGGATACCGTGGGGTTGAAGGCCGGCGGAAGCGGAACGGCCGCCGGTGCACCCAACCTTGTTGCGGGGTCCGGCCGCGATAGCACGCTGAAAAATGCCGCGGCCGCGGGCCCCGCCGTCAGCCGGCGGGATGGCCCTCGGCCCCCGTCCCTTCGCCCTCGCATCGCTCGCCGGAGAGTGCCCCGGCGGGTGTCTGCGCGATCAGCCGCAACGGCGAGCTTCGCGCGAGTCTCTTTGCGCCCAATGCGATCTGGAGAGCCTCTGGCGGCGGCTCAAGCGGCTCCGTGCTGGGCTCGTCTGTGGCCCAGCGGGTGGATATGTCCGCGTAGATGAGTTTCCCCTCCGACGAGGCGCTCAAAGACCTCAACCCGCCGGGCGGTAGCCGTGGGTCGGCGAGTTCCTGGGGTGGGATCGTCGCGGGGGCCGATCTCGTCGCCTTGAGCGCGCGGACGGAGAATTTCCTCCCCTGGACGACCGGCCGTTCCCTGCTCCGTGGGACACGCCGACAACGGCCGAAACCGCCCAAGCGCGCCCCGGGCCGCGGCGGCGGCTTGAGCGGCCGAAGCGTTCAGGCGGCGAGCGGACACGGGACAAACGGCCGGGGCCGAAGTCCGCGCGGCCCGGTTTTGCCGCGCGACCGACCCGGCTGGCCATGGATAGAGAGCGCCTCCGATCGAGGGGCGCCCACCCGGTGAATCGGCGGGTTCCCCCGGGCGGTTTTTCGGCGCGCGAAAGCCGGCCCAACGCGTTTCCCCCGCGCCTGCCCCGTCGGAGTGGCGCCGCGAAAAACCCGGTCGATGGGGTTTTAACCGCGCCACGGCCGGTCTTGGGCGCCACGCCCGCCACGGCCGACTGAACCAAAAATCACGGCCGCCAC
>CAJAYO010000535.1 GCA_903948415.1 uncultured Opitutia bacterium
ACGCCGGCCCCGTCCGCCCGCTGCGCCCCGCCGCCGCGTATGACGGCGACGGCTTTTGACGTCTCCGGGCCCTCTGTATGGGCTCGCGATCCACTTTCCCACCACACTTACCATGTCCACCTACCACTTCGTCAATTATCTCTGGGACGACGCGAAAGCGTCGTCGCTCGATCCCGTCGGCCGGCTGATCTACCGCTCCAACATTCTCGGCAGCGACCAGCGCATCACCAACACCGGCGGCGGCAACACCTCCGCGAAAATCCTCGAAAAGGATCCGCTCACCGGCGCCTCCACCGAGGTCCTCTGGGTCAAAGGCTCCGGCGGCGATCTCCGCACCAGCACCCGCGAAAACTTCTCCTCGCTCTACCAGAGCAAGCTGATCGGCCTGCAGGCGCTTTACGCCGCGCGCAAGGACAAGGGCCTCAAGTCGCAGGCCGAGGACGACATGGTCGGCATGTTCTCCCACGCGACCTTCAACCTCAACCCGCGGCCGTCCTCGATCGACACGACGCTGCATGCGTTTTTGCCCGGTAAACACGTCGACCACATGCACCCGAACGCGATCATCGCGATCGCGGCGTCGGCCCACTGCGAAAAGCTCACGAAGGAGATCTTCGGCGGCGAGATGGCCTACGTGAAATGGATGCGCCCCGGCTTCGAACTCGGTCTCGCGATGCAGCAGATCGCGAAGAAAAACCCGAAGGTCCGCGCCATCATGATGGGCCAGCATGGGTTCATTTCGTGGGCCGATAACGAGAAAACGTGCTACACCGACACGCTCGGCTTCATCGAGAAGGCCGCGGCCTACATCGAGGGCAAATACGCCGCCAAGGGCGGCGACCAGACCGCGTTCGGCGGCGAGAAATACCAGTCGCTCTCCCCCGAAAAACGGCGCGACCATTTCGCGGCGATCCTCCCGGCGCTCCGCGGCCTCGTCTCCAGCGAGAAGCGCTTCATCGGCACCGTGCAGGACGACGACAAGATCCTCCGCTTCGTGAACTCGAAGGACGCCGCGCGCCTCGCCGAACTCGGCACGTCGTGCCCCGACCATTTCCTCCGCACGAAGATCAAGCCGCTCTACGTGAACTGGAATCCGCAGCAGGACGACCTCGCCACGTTGCGCGAGAAACTCGCCGCCGGCATCGAGCGTTACCGCAAGGACTACGCCGCCTACTACGCGAAGTGCAAACACGCCAACTCGCCCGCGATGCGCGACCCGAATCCGACCGTGGTCCTCATTCCCGGCCTCGGCATGATCGCGTGGGGCAAGGACAAATCCGAGTCCCGCGTCACCGCCGAATTCTACACCTGCGCCGTCGAAGTCATGCGCGGCGCCGAGGCGATCGACACCTACATCGCGCTCCCGCAGCAGGAGGCGTTCGACATCGAGTATTGGCTCCTCGAAGAGGCCAAACTCAAGCGCATGCCCGCCGAGAAGGAACTCGCCCGCCAGGTCGTCGTCGTGATCGGCGCCGGCTCCGGCATCGGCAAGGAAACCGCCCACCGCCTCGGCAAAGAGGGCGCGCACATCGTGTGCGTCGACGTCAACGAGGCCGCCGCCCAGGAGACCGCCAACGAACTGCTCGCGAAAAACGGCGCGGGCATCGGCGTCGCCGGCAGCGGCCTCTCGAATTGCGGCCCCGCCATCGGACTCGCGGCCAACATCACCGACCGCGCCAGCATCCGTCGCATGCTCGACGATGTCGCGATCGCCTATGGCGGCTTCGACTCGATCTGCGTGACCGCCGGCATCTTCGTGCCCAGCAACACCACCGGCCACATCCCGGACGACAAGTGGTCGCTGACGTTCGCGATCAACGTCACCGGCGCCTACCTCGTGGGCGACGAAGCGGCGAAGACGTGGAAGAAACAGGGCCTGCGCGGCAACCTCGTCCTTACGACCTCGGCCAACGCCGTCGTCGCGAAGAAGGGTTCGCTCGCCTACGACTGCTCGAAGGCCGCCGCCAACCACCTCGTGCGCGAACTCGCGATCGAACTCGCGCCGCTCGTCCGCGTGAACGGCGTCGCCCCCGCGACCGTCGTCAAGGGCTCGGCGATGTTCCCGCGCGACCGCGTCATCGGCTCGCTCGCGAAATACAACATTCCCTACACCGACAAGGAGGAGACCGAGTCGCTCGTCGCCAAGCTGGCCCAGTTCTACGCCGACCGCACGCTGACGAAGTCGCCGATTACGCCCGCCGACCAGGCCGAGGCGTATTTCCTGTTGGTCTCGCAGCGCCTCAGCAAAACCACCGGCCAGATCATCACGGTCGACGGCGGGTTGCACGAGGCGTTCTTGCGCTGAGCCCTGACACGGCGGCAACCCGCGCCGGGCCGGTGGAGCGGTCCACCGCGCGGCCGGGTGTTCGCTTTTCCGGCCGGCCGCGGAGGGCTCGCGGCACTTTCGTGCGCGCGGCATGATTCCGCTCGCGATGCGGGCTGAAAATTGTCTCTTGTCACGGGGTCGCGCGGCGTTTCTTCCGCCGGGCGATCTACCCCCACGCCTCCTCCCCCGTCGATGAATCCGCTGCCCCGCGTCCTCGTTTCGTTGTTACTGTTGACTGCAGCGGTCGCGGTCGCCGCGCCGGTGGCGCGCTGGGATTTTGGCGAGGAGGATACGTCGCGCGCGGTGGTGGTCGGTACGGTCCAGCGCGACGCGCCGGGGCCGCGTCCGCCGCTCTTTCCGGATTTTGACAGCTACAACACCGCACTCCGGCTCGACGGCAACGGCGGCCACCTCGCTCTCGCGGATCCGGGGGAGGGTAGCGCGCTCGATTTCACCAACGGCGACGCGCTCACGCTCGAAGCCTGGGTCCAGGTCGACGGCTTCAGGGCCAACGATCAACTTTACGTCGTCGGCAAGGGGCGCACCGGATCGCCGGGTTTCGCGGCCGACAATCAGAACTGGGCGCTGCGCGTGCGGGCGGTGGGCGGCCAGTTTGCGGTGAACTTTCTCTTTGCCACGCCGCGGCGTGCGGCTGCGCCCGCGGCGACCGAAGCCAGGGCGCCGGCCGCCAAGTCGGACGGCCATTGGCACCGGTGGACGTCGAAACCCGGCTTCGCGCCCGACACGGGCTGGCACCACGTCGCGGTCACCTATCGCTTCGGCGAGCCCGCGAGCATCCGGGGGTGGATCGACGGGAAAAGCGTCGCGGGCGAGTGGGACATGGGCGGGCCGACGGAGGCGGCGCCGGTCGTGGACGACGATGCGGTGTGGGTGGGCTCGTCGATGAAGGGGAGCAAGGCGGCGAGTTTCCGTGGCGGTCTCGATGCGGTGGCGATCCATCGCGAGATCGTCAGCGACGCCGATTTGAAAGCGCGGTTTCGTCGCGTGGGCGGAGCGGCGGTCGCCCAGCTCGCGCCGGCCGTCATGCCCGACCTCGGACCTTTGCCGGCCGGGCGGGTCGTCGCGACGTTTCACGAGGGCATGCCGGCGCAGGATCGCTGGCTCACGGCGGCGGAGAAACTGCCCGGTGAAACGCTGCGCTGGAGCGGGCGGGAGTTCTTGTTGCCGCGGCTGCCGCGGCGCTACGACGACTGGGGCATCCGGGCGAGTTGGAAGGGGCCCGTGCTCACGCGGCTCGCGGCGGATGTGGCGTTGCCGCCGGGCCGGCATCGCGTCGTCTTGCGCGCGCGCGGCCTCAGTCGGCTGTGGATGGATGGCGCGCTGGTCACGAGCACGAAGCCGCCGAAAGGCGACGCGGGCGGCCACGATCCGATCACGCCGGTGCCCACGCCGCCGCTGCCCGGCTTGAGCCGGGTGGGCTTTGGGGTTCAGGAAGTTTTCGGCGAGGTCACGGTGAAACCCGGTTCGCCCGTGCGCGTGGTGCTCGAAACGCTGGTGGGGGGCAAACGCCTCCGGGCCGAACCCGGTGAACTCGTCGTCGCCGTGCAGACGGCCGACGGCCGCTCGTTCAATGTGCTGCACACGGCCGGCGAACCCGTGGCGCTCACCGAGTCCGCCGTCGCGGCCGGTCTCGCCGGGATCGAGGCTGCGCTGGGGGCGTTCGACGATCAGAACCGGCGCGCGGCGGCGGCGACGCAGGATGCGTTTTGGCGCGAGCGGCATCGCCTCGCCCGGCGGTGGGCCGAGCAGGCGGCCATCGGCGCGCCCGCGGTGCCGGCCGGGGCGAAGCACCCGATCGATGCGTTTCTCGTGGACAAGATCGAGCGGGCCGTGACCGCGGCTGCGGCGGTGCCGGCGGCCGCGAGCCAGAAATTTCATGCGGAGGTATGGCCGATTTTGCGGGAAGAGTGCTTTCGCTGTCATGGCGACAAACAAAAGGGGGGCTTGAGACTCAACTCGCTCGAAGCCGCGCTCGCGGGTGGTGAATCGAAGTCCCCTGCCGTCGTGCCCGGCAAGGCTTCGACCAGCGAGTTGATCGCGCGAATCAAACACGCCGACGAAGACGAACGCATGCCGCCGGCGGGCGATGCGCTCAAGCCGGCGCAAATCGCGACCCTCGAAAAATGGATCGATGCCGGCGCCGTGTGGCCCGCCGCGCCGATCGCACCCGAGAGCCTCGCGCTCGCTCCGGCCGTCGGAGACGCCGCGTTTCTGCGGCGCGTGTATTTTGACACCGTCGGCGTGCCCCCGACCGAGGGCGAGGTGCGGGCGTTTTTGGCGGATCGGACCGCCGACAAACGCACCACGGTGATCGACCGGCTCCTCGCCGACGAGCGCTGGGCGGACCACTGGGTGAGCTATTGGCAGGATGTGCTCGCGGAAAATCCGAGCATCTTGAAACCCACGCTGAACAACAGCGGGCCGTTTCGCTGGTTTCTCCATGAGGCGTTGCGCGACGGGAAACCGCTGGATCGTCTCGCCACCGAATTGATGCTCCTCCGCGGCAGCGACCGCGAAGGCGGCAGTGCGGGCTTCGGCCTCGCCACGGACAACGACGCGCCGTTTGCGTCGAAGGGCCACATCGTGGCCACGGCGTTTCTCGGCATCGAACTGCAATGCGCGCGCTGCCACGACTCCCCCTATCACAGCACCAAACAACGCGATCTCTTTTCCTTGGCGGCGTTCTTCGAGCGCAAGGCGGTGACCGTGCCGAAATCCAGCACGGTGCCCGAAGCCTTTTTCGAAAAGAAGGCCCGCGAATCGCTGATCAAGGTCACGCTCAAGCCCCGCGAGCCGATCGCGCCGGCGTGGCCGTTTGCCGCCGTCACCGGAGTCGCCGACGATCCCGCGCTCGATGCACTGATGCTGAACCCGGGGGATCCGCGCGAACGGCTGGCGGCCCTCGTGACCGCGCCGGCCAACACGCGCTTCGCGCAGGTGCTGGTGAACCGGGTGTGGAAGCGGCTCATCGGGGCGGGCTTCGTGGAGCCGGCCCACGACTGGGAAGGGCATGCGCCGAGTCACCCGGAGTTGCTGGCGTGGATGGCGCGGGACTTCGTGGCGCGCGGTTACGATGTGCGGCAACTCACGCGACTGATCCTCACCTCGGACGTTTATCAACGGGCCGCGACCGGGAAAAATCTGGCCGCGCCGCCCGAGCAGCGGTTCTTCGCGGCGCCGGAGCCGCGCCGCCTCACGGGCGAACAGGTGGTCGACACGCTCTTCGCGGTTTCGGGGCAGCCGATCGGCGTCGAAGAGATCACGCTCGATGCCGACGGCAAGCGGCCGGCGGACTCGTTTATTTCCCTCGGCCAACCGCGCCGGGCGTGGATGTTTGCGAGTTTGTCGAACGAGCGTGATCGCCCGAGCCTCAATCTTCCCCGGGCGCAGATGGTCGCCGATGTCCTGGAGGCCTTCGGTTGGAACGGTTCACGGCAGAATCCGCGCACCGACCGAGAGACCGATCCCAACGTCCTCCAGCCCGGCGTGCTCGCCAACAGCGCCGTATCGGTCTGGGTGACCCGCGCCGCGCCGCGCAGCGAACTGGCCGAACTCGCCGTCCACGCCGCCTCGCCCGAGGCCCTGGTGGAGAGTGTTTTCCTGCGCTGCTTCAGTCGCCCGCCGACGGCGGCCGAGCAGGCCCCGCTGGTGCGCACGCTCGCGCCGGGATTTGCCGCCCGGATTTTGCCGCCCGCCGAAGTGCAGGCCGCGGAGCCGTTGCCGCCGCTGCCGGCGGTGGCGTGGTCCAACCATCTCGTGGCCGAGGCCAATGCGGTGAAAGTCGAAATGGAGCGCCGCGCCCGGGCGACGCCGCCGGCCGATCCGCGTTTGCGGGCGGAGTGGCGCGAGGCGTTTGAGGATGTCGTGTGGAGTGCGGTGAACACGCGCGAGTTTGTCTGGCTGCCCTGAATTTTCTCCCACCCGTCCCGCCCGCTCCGCCCCATTCCGCCATGAATCGTCGCGAATTTCTCACCACCGCCACCGCCGGTGCCGCCCTGCTGCCGTCGTTGGCGCGCGCCGCCGCCGCGCCGTCCGCCCCGTTGATCAAGGGTCGGGCGGAACACGTGATCTCGATCTGGCTCGGTGGCGGGATGGGTCAGATCGATACCTTCGATCCCAAGCGTCGCGGCGATCCGGCCAAGAAGATCGCCGGTTCCTACTACAACAGCATCCCGACGGCCGTCGCGGGGGTGAGGGTCTGCGAGCATCTGAAGCGGCTCGCGCCCCTCATGGACCGGGTGACCGCCGTGCGCACCGTGCACCACGATGTGATCGACGAACACGCCGCGGCGACGAACCGCATGCACACTGGTCGCCCGGTCAACGGTTCGGTCGCCTATCCTTCGCTCGGCTCGGCGATCGCGCACGAACGGCGGGCGTTGACGGACGGAGTGCCGCCCTACGTGCTGATCGGCTATCCGAACGTCACCCGTGGCCCGGGTTTTTTGGGCGCGCGCGCCGGCTATCTCTACCTGACGGATACGAGCCAGGGTCCGGCCGGACTCACGCGGCCCGACGGCATCGCCCCGGACCGGCAGGCGCGGCGTGAGGCGCTGTTGGGCGGGTTGCGCGGGCAGGCGGCGGCGGCGCAGGACGCACGGATCGCGGATTACGAGGCGGCGATCGACCAGAGCCTGAAGCTCAGCAGCCCGGAGTTCACCCGGAGTTTTCGCCTCGACGAGGAGCCGGCCGATTTGCGCGCGGGCTACGGCGGAGAATTTGGCCAACGCTGCCTTCTGGCCCGGCGGCTCGTGGAGCGGGGCGTCCGCTTCATCGAAGTGTCGCACAATCTGAACTTCATCAACGGCACCGGTTGGGATGTGCACAACGGCGGCATCCGGCAGCAGCACGGCCTGATCGCCGATCTCGACGCGGCGGTGGCCGCGCTGATCACGGATCTCGAGGCGAAACGGCTGCTGGACCAAACGCTGATTGTCATCACGAGCGAGTTTGGCCGGCCGCCGGAGTTCGACAGCGGCGGTGGGCGCGGGCATCAGGGCCGCGCGTTTTCCTGTGTGTTGGCGGGCGGAGGACTGCGGCATCGCGGCGCCTATGGGGAGACCGACGAACTTTCGAAGCAGATCGTGCGCGACCCGGTGAGCGTGCCGGATTTTTTTGCGACGATCCACGCGTCCTTGGGGATCGACTACACCAAGAATCTCTACGACGGCGACCGCCCGGTGCCGATCACCGACGGGGGCAAGCCGATGGCCGCGCTGTTCGCTTGAGTCGGCGCCTGCCCGGGGAACACTGGGCGGGCCCCGCCCGGGCCCCCTTCGCCATGAAACATTTCCTCCTTCTGGTTCTGGCCGGCATGTTGGCGCTGCGCGCGTCGGCGATCACGGCCACGCGGTTTTCGCCGGCCCCGGGCGCCGCCGGGGTTTGCCCCGACACGCTGCTGAGCGTCGCGTTCGACGGAGTGCCAAAACTCGGCACGACCGGACGCCTGCGGATCGTGCACGCCGCGACCGACACCGTCGTCGAAACCATCGACCTCGCGAGCGCCACGCACACGCGCCTCATCGGCACCAATGGCACCCCCTACAATTACCTGCCGATCGTCGTGGCCGGCACGGTGGCGACGATTTTCCCCCGGGCGGGCGTGCTCGCCGCCGGCCAAACTTACTACGTGACGATTGAGTCCGGCGTGTTCACCGACGCCGGCGGCGCGGCGTTCGCGGGGATCGCGGAGGCGGGCGCCTTTCGTTTTGCGACCCGCTCCGGCGGTCCGGCCGCAGGCGCGACGGCGCTCACCGTGGCGGCGGACGGCTCCGGCGATTTTTGCACGGTGCAGGGCGCCGTTGATTTCGTGCCGCGCAACAACACCGCGCGCACCGTGATCACGGTGAAGCCCGGCATCTACCGCGAAATCGTCTACATCGGGGCCACCAAGCCGTTCATCACGTTGCGCGGCGAAGACCGCGACCGGACCGTGGTCACCTACGCCAACAACGCCAATTTCAACGCCGGCAACAACCGCTCGATGGTCGCGTCCGATGCGAACGACTTCATTCTGGAGACAATCACCCTGCGCAATGCCACGCCGAAGGGCGGTTCGCAGGCCGAAGCGATCCGCGGCAACGGCCGGCGCGTCATCTTCGACCGCGTCACGCTCGCCAGTTTTCAGGACACGCTCCTGTGGAACGGCGCGCTCTTCGTCACCGACAGCCTGATCGAGGGCGACGTCGATTTCATGTGGGGCGGCGGCGCCTGTTTCTTCCAGCGCTGCGAGCTGCGCGCGCTCGGCGCCGGCTACTATGCGCAGGTTCGCAACGGCCCGGCCGGCCAGGGCCACGTCTATGTCGACTGCCGGCTCACAGCGGCCGCCGGCGTGACGAACTCCGTCCTCGCGCGCATCGACCCCCGTGCCGGAGTGGCGAATACGTGGCCGTTTTCCCAGGTGGTCTGGATCAATTGCGCGATGGGACCGCATATCACCGCCGCCGGCTGGCAGCTCGACAACGCGGCCGCCGCGCCCGATCTGCAGTTCTGGGAGTTCCAATCGACCGATCTCACCGGCGCCCCGCTCGGAGTCGCGCGCCGCCACGCGGCGTCGCGCCAGATCGACGCCGGGACGGCCGCGCAGTATCGCGATCCGCAATTTGTCCTCGGTTTTACGCCGCGCCCGAACGCGGCCGCGGCCGCGCCGCGGGCGGAGCGGCTGACCGGTTTGTCCACCCGCGCCCGCGCGACCGGCGGAGAGGGCGCCGTGATTGTGGGCTTCGTGGTGAACGGCACCGCGCCGAAAATCGTGCTCGCGCGCGCCGTCGGGCCCGGTCTTGCGCAGTTTGGGGTGACCGACGTGTTGGTTGCGCCACGCCTTGAGCTCTTCCGCGACAACGCGCCCGTCGCCACGAACACGGGCTGGATGACTGCGCCCAACCCGCCGGCGATTGTCGCCGCCAATGCCCGGGCGGGCGTTTTTCCGCTCTCTCCGGCCCTGGCGGACTCGGCGTTCGTGAGCGCCCTCGCCCCGGCCGCCTATTCGGCCGTGATGACGGATTCCGCCGGGCGGGCGGGCAACGGCCTCGTCGAAATCTACGATCTTGCGCCGGCCGAGACCGCGCACCGGCTGAGTAATCTTTCATCGCGCGCATTTGTCGGCCCGGACGACGCCGCGTTGATTGCGGGCATGACGATCACCGGTCGGGCGGCGAAGCCGATCCTGGTGCGGGCGATCGGGCCGACGCTCGGCGCATTTGGCGTGGGCGGTGCGCTCGCGCGCCTGCAGCTCACGTTGTTCGACGAGCGCGGCACCGTCGTCGCCCAGAACGGCAACTGGACCGCCGCGCCCAACGCGCTGGAGATCGCGCGGATCTTCCCGCTGGTCGGGGCGTTCGGGCTGACGACGGGCAGCGGCGATGGCGCGATTTTGGGCGAGCTCGCGCCGGGCAACTACACCGCGCAGGTCACCGGGGTCGGCGGGGCGACCGGCGTGGCGTTGATCGAAGTTGCCGAGGTGCCCTAGCGCGCGGATTGCGCGCACCGTTCGCGGCGCGCGGGCCTCTCGCCCGACCGTGAAACTCTGCTCCACGCTGGCGCGGCCTGTTCTCGTGACGCGGGCCCCGGCCCGGGACCTCGGCGTCGCGCCCGACG
>CAJAYO010000536.1 GCA_903948415.1 uncultured Opitutia bacterium
AAGGCGCCGATGCCGGCGAAGAACGAGGGGGCGGCGGGCGGAGAACCGTCCAAGAAAAAAGGCAAGGGGAAGAAGAAAAACGCGAAGGAGATCGAAGAGATGCGGACCTTCCGGATTTTTTGGCTGCTCGGGTTCGGTCTGGTACTGGCGGTGCGTGGTCACGCGTCGCCGGCCCTCCTGGCGGGGTTTTATACGTCGCCGCAGGCGTCGGTGCTGGTTTGCGGCGGCGCGATGATGAAGGGAAATCAGTTTGCCGACTCCGTGTTGACGGTGATGCGGGAGCATTATGCGGGCTGTCGGCGCGTGGCGCTGGTGTTGCATGCTTCCCATCCGACGGACCGCGATGCGATGGAGGCGCGGGTGCGGACCGCGTTTGTTCATTTGCTCGGGGACGGGGTGACCGTGGAATCGCTGCACCGGCGCGATGCGCCGGGGGCGCGGGCTCTGCTCGAAGCGGCGGATGGGATTTTTGTGGGTGGGGGTGAGACGTTTGTGCTGTTGGGCGAACTGCAGCGGACGGGGCAGCTGGAGCTGATCCGGGGGCGGGTGCTGGCGGGGGTGCCGTATGGGGGCTCGAGCGCGGGGGCGAATGTCGCGGGGCTACGGATCGGCACGACGAATGATTTTCCGACGGCGGACGTGGTGAGTCGGGCGGCGCTCGGGGTTTTTCCGGCGGTGATCAATCCGCATTTTCCGCTGCCGGAGACGAAGGCCGACCATCAGGCGAGGGTGGGCAAGTTGGCGACGTATCTGAAATTCAATCCGGATGAAACCGTGGTGGCGTTGGGCGACACCGCGGTGGCGCGGCTGCACCAAGGGGCGGTGGCCCTCGCGGCCGGGCGAGGCTGGCTCTATCGCGCGGCGGGCGGGCGGGAGTTGGGGGTGGGCGAGGGGGTGCGGGAACTCGCGCGGTAGGGCGGCCGGGGCGGGCGTTTCAGTCCGCGCGCGAATGGGTTGGGTGTTCCAGTGCGGGCTGAAGCACCGCACTACTTTTCGAAGCCGTGCCGCGCGAACCAGTGGCGGGTTTCGCCGGGCGGGATCGTGAGGCCGAGGTAGGGTTCGACGGAGAGGGTGTGGCCGTTGCCCCAGATGGGGCATTCTTCGGGCACGTAGCTCACCGCGAACGTCACGCGCGCGAGTTTCGGGTGGTTGAGCGAGAGGGAGAGCGGGGTCTGCGGGGGGAGCGTGAGGAGCGCGAACTGGTTGTCGGGTTTCGGGCCGAGCGGGCGTTTGAAGGTGAGCGAGCCATCGGCGGCGATGGTGAAGACGCCGTTGTCCGGCACGGTGGTGCCGGCGGGGAGGCTCATTTTCGCGCGCTGCGCGGTGAGGGCCCAGAACGGATGCGGGAACCACTGGAGCGCGAGCGGGGCGTCACCGACGTTGGTGAGTTGGGTGAACGAGGTGACGGTGCGGCCGGCGAGTTCGATCTTGCGCGAGAGTTCGTAGGAAATGCCGGCGGCGGTTTGGCGGGTTTGAAAGATGACGTGATCGGCGGCGGGGGTGACGGTCCAAGGGCAGCGCTCGCCGAGGCGAACGGAGTCGGGGGCGGGCGCTTTCGGGTCTGGGTTGGCGGTGAGGTCGCCGGCCCCGATGGCGTGACCGGCGGCGCCCTGCCACGTGAGGCGGGTGCCGGCGGTGTCGCGGCGGGTGTGGCGGAACGATTCGGGCAGGCCCTGGCCGTCGTAGACCGCGGGCTCGGCGGGATAGGACGGGCCGGTGACGAGCGGACCGAGCTTGGCGTCGGTGACCTGCCACACATAGCCGCCGTGGCAGTAGCGCCAGCCCTGGCGCCGGTGATCGGCGGGGTCGGTGGGGTCGAGGAGATCGACGGTGAGTTCGCGGTTGGCGAGGTGGAGCATGGGCGATCGGGGGACGAGTGCTCGATGTTGCTCTTTTCTCTTTCGATTAGGCTTTCGCCCCGCGGAGGGAGATCCCGGACGAAAGTGACCGACGACAGGGAAAGAAAACGAACAGGAATCGGGGGTTACTTTACGCGGCGGACGCGGACGGCCATCGAATCTTCGTTGAGTTTGAGGGCGAAGGCGCCGAGGGGGCGGGCTTCGATGGTGATGGTCGCGCCGAGGATTTCGTAGGGGATCTGCTCGACGCCTTCCCAGACTTGGCCGGTATCGAGGGCGAAACGATTGGCGCCCTGCCAGCCGGTGACTTTGGCGTGCATGGGCGGCTGTTTGCGCCAGTCGGCCGTGTCGCCCCGGCCGAGGCCGAAGCGTTCCCAGAAGCGGGAGCGGGTGAGGGCGTTTTCCTGGGGGGTGGTGCCGGGGGCGGGATCGAGCGGGGGCGGGGTTGCGGCGAGGGTGGTCGCCTGCACGTGATGGCGGATGAGGGCGGCGTCGATCACGCCGATTTGATCGGGCGTGAGGCGGTCAAGGCCGGCGCGTTGCCATTCGGCGGGCGTAAGGACGGATTGGAGACCGGGGAAGACGGGCTCGGCGGCGAGGGCGGCGGAGGCGAGGGCGAGAAGGAGGGGGAGCAAGAAGGTCGGGTTTGGCATGGGGAGGGAGAGAACGACGCGCCACCCGAGGCTCACGCGGTCGTGCGGGGGAGGGAGCGGCCGCCGTGGAGGGAGGTGTAGAAAGGATCGCCGGGGAGAATGGAGCCGCGGCGGACGATTTCGCCGGTGAAGGCGGATTTGTAGAGGGCGGTGAGGAGTTCGAGCGTGCGGCGGGCTTCGTCGCCGGAGGTGAGCGGGCGGCGGTGGGCGTCCATGTCCGCGACGAAGGCGGTGAATTGGGCGGCGTGGGTGGAGCCGACGTCGGGCGGGAAACTCTGCCAGGCCTGGGAAAGGGCGTTGCCTTCCTCCTGGGCGGAAGGGGAGAGGGTGAAGCGCCAGTTGTCGCGGGTGTAGCTGTAGAGGTGGGTGAGCTCGACGGTGGCTTTCTGGTAGTCGAGGCGGATGTAGGTTTCCTGGCGCGGGCTGAGGGCGCTGTTGACGATGGAGGCGAGGGCGCCGTTGGCGAAGGTGACGAGGGCGAGGGAGACGTCTTCGACCTCGATGGCGCGGTCGAGGGTCGCGGCGACGGCGCGGATCTCGGTCCAATCGCCGAGCAGGTGGAGGAGATGATCCATGGCGTGGATACCGAGGCCCATGGTGGGGCCGCCGAGGTCGCCGGACCATTTGCCGCGCCAGGGGCTGGAGTAGTAGGCGGCGTCGCGGAACCAGAGGGTGTTGCAGACGGCGACGAGAGGGCGGCCGAGTTGGCCGGCGTCGGCGAGGGCGCGGACGTGCGCGGTCGAGGAGGCGAAGCGCATCTGGAAAACGCAGGCGGCGTGGCGGCCGGTGCGTTGGGCCGCGGCCTCGATGTCATCGAGTTCGGCGAGGGAGCCGCAGAAGGGTTTTTCGCAGAGGACCCAGGCGCCGGCCTCCATGGCGGCGATACTCATGGGGCGGTGGAGGGAGGGCGGTGCGGCGATGAGGACGATGTCCGGGCGGACTTCGGCGAGCGCGGCGGCGTAGTCGGTGTGGGCGGACGGAATGCGGTGGCGTTCGCAAAAGGTTTTGAGGCGGGTGGGGTCGAGGTCGACCGCCGCGACGAGTTGGACGCGTCCGTGGGTGGCTTCGACGGCGCGGACGTGGGCATCGCCGATGCCGCCGGTGCCGACAAGGAGGGCGCGGTAGGTTGGGGCGGGGGCGGGGGGCATGCGGGAGAGGGAAAGGGCGGCGGGCGGGCGAGGCGGGACGGGGAGACGGAGAGAGGGGGAGGAGTGGAGAGGGAAACGGAGGGCGGACTGAAGTCCGCCCTACTTTATCAGGTGGAGGATTTTTTCGCCGGTGAGGCGTTGGGCGGGAGGCAGACTGTGAGGGGTGATGCCGCCGTAGGTTTTCGCTAGCTCGGCGAAGCGGGCGCGGGCGGCGGTGACGAAGTCCTCGGGACGGCGGGTCTCGCCGAAGAGGCTCATCATGACGGGCAGCCAGCGGTGGCCGGAGCGGACGTGGTTCTGTTCGTCGTTGCGGTCGAAGGCGAGGAGGGTGTCGGCCTCGAAGTCGTTGAGTTCGCGGACGCGGTCCATGACGTGGGCTTTGGTGGGAAAGCTGTTGGCCTCAAATTCCATCGTCATCATGGCGTAGCGCTCGGGTGGCGTCATCTGCACGAGGATCGTGTAGAGATCGAGGGAGTGTTCGAGCGTCATCAGGTCGATGCCGAGGCGGGGGAGTTGGCGGTAGCCGAACTGGCTGTGGCGGGATTCGTCCCAGAGGTGGCGGGCGAGGTCGTGGTGGAGATCGAAGGGCGCGTGCGGGGTGTCGAAGAAAATGGTCGCGAGGTAGTCGACGGCGTCGAGTTCCATCATGAGCCAGATGTAAACCAGGATACGGATCACGCGGGCGTCGGTGGTGGGATCGGTGAGCCACGGGCGGACGATCGGAACCGCGGAGGGGTCGGAGCCGAAGACGCTGGAGCAGGTGGGGAAGCGGCCGCGGTTGCAGGTGGGCGGGTGGGTGTAGGGGTGCGAGGCGGAGAGGAGAGGAAGATGGGGAGCGGGGGAGACGGGGAGAGGGCGCGAGGGGGCGAGGGGGAGGAGGCCGCCGAGGGAGGCGAGGAGGGTGGTGAGGTGGGCGGTCCACTCAGTCACGCTTGCGGCGACGGGAGAGGGGGAGAGGCGCAAAGCCGCGGCCCTAGAGTCGGATGAC
>CAJAYO010000537.1 GCA_903948415.1 uncultured Opitutia bacterium
CCCGAAGCGGGAATGTTTTCCTACCCCAACCCCGATACCGACCCCTACCCCTAACGATTCACCTTTGCACTTTTGCACAGGAGCTCTGCTCCGATTTGCACCTTTGCACTGCCTCTAGTCCAGTACGCTGCCTCTCCCCTTGTCCCCGTGCCCCCGTGCCCGCTTGCCCCCTAAACTAAAAATGCCCACCGCTCTCATCACCGGCACCTCCCAAGGCCTCGGCCTCGCCTTGGCCGAACGGCTGCTGGCCGACGGCTGGACTGTGCATGGTTTCGCGCGCGGCCCGCAGGTGCTCACGCATGAACGTTTCACCGCCCACGTTGTCGATATCACCGACGAAACCGTCGTGCGCGCTGCCGTCGCGTCCATCGCTGAAGCCGGACGTATCGACCTCTTGATCAACAACGCTGGGGCCGCGTCGATGAATGCCTTGCTGCTGACGCCCGCTGCGGTGGCGGAGCGCCTCATGCGTGTGAATTACCTCGGCACCTTCCACTGCCTCCAGGCCGTCGGCAAGGTCATGGTCCGCCAGCGCGCTGGCCGGGTGATCAATGTCACCACGGTAGCCGTTCCGCTTTCGCTTGAGGGCGAAGCAGCCTACGTCGCCAGCAAGGCCGCGGTCGAAGCCCTCACGAAAGTCGCTGCCCGCGAGCTCGCCTCTTCGGGTATCAGCGTATCCGCCGTCGGCTTCGGCCCCATCGATACGCAGCTCACGCGTGCCGTGCCGAAGGCTGCACTTGCCAAGATCAATGACACCATTGGTCGCCCGCATGGCACGACGCTGGCCGCGGCCGTCGACTTCCTCCTCGTCCATCTGCATTCCGCCGAGGCTGGCCGAATTGATTACCTGGGTGACGTCACCCATCCCTGAATTGTGAACGATTGGCTCCAGCAAAGATTCGCTGCTTCCGGCGATCGTCCCGCCTTGATCGGTAGCTGGGGTGAGTGTTCCTATGCGCGTCTCGCCGGCTTAGTCGACGAGGCGAAGCGTGGGCTGGCGGGCCTACGATTGCCTGGTCCATCCGCCGTTGCCGTGGTGGGCGGCCATGGGCCTGCGGCCGTCGCCTGGGTATTGGCGTTGGAGTCTGCTGGCCATTTCGCCGTACCTTTAGCGGGCAACCCTGCCGAGCATCCCTTAAGACTAGCCCAAGTGCACGCCCAGTGGATTGTCACCGCCCAAGGCTATGACTGGAGTCTCTTGCCGCGCATCGACGAGGCTTCCGCTCATCCGCTTTTCCAGCAGTTACACGCGCGGGGCGCCGCCGGCTTAGTGTTGTTCTCCAGCGGCACCAGCGGGCAACCCAAGGCGATGGTACAAGATCTCTCCGCCTTGCTTGCGACCTACCAAGAGCGGCACCCGAGCGGCCTACCGATTCTCGCATTACTCGGCTTCGACCACATCGGCGGACTCAACACGCTTTTTGGTGCGCTCGCCTCGGGCGCTCCTGTCGTCGTGCCGGCTTCGCATGCTCCGGCCGATGTCGCTAAGGCGATCGCTCGTCATCGCGTGGCGGTGCTACCAGCCTCGCCGACCTTCCTGAACCTCCTCCTTGCGGCTGGCGTCACGGACGATCTTTCCTCGCTGCGCGTTATCACCTATGGCACTGAGCCCATGC
>CAJAYO010000538.1 GCA_903948415.1 uncultured Opitutia bacterium
ACAGAAGACCTCGGCGATGGCGGGCGGCGTGTAAGGCCGCAGGTAGTTCGCGACCGTGCCGACGGTGCCGCTGCGCTGCTCCGGCGGTTGGGCGGCGAAGTCCTTGAAAAACTGCTGCTCCGCGGGGGCCGCCGGGTGAGCGGATTTTTCCAGCCGCTCGACGAGCGAATCCAAGTCGACGGAGGTGCAGACGACGTTGTGCACGTTGTCGAGGCTCACGAGATAGCCGGCCGCATCGAGCGCCTGCATGGCGTGGGTGATCACGTCGCGGGCGCTCTCCTTGAAAAAACTCTGGCCGCCCTGCTGGCCCGCCGCCGACGCCGTATCGACGATAATCTTCGCATAGGTAGCCCACGGCACGCTGCGGTCCGCGAGCAGATTCAGACGGAGCGGAGGCTGCCAGTCGGGCGCTCCGACGTGGGCGGGACGCACGCGAATCAGCCGCAGGCTGTCCTCATGGCCCAGGGCGCGGGCGATTTCTGCCAGTGGTTTCCAGAGGGCGCCCTTCGAGTCGATGGCCATGATGCCGGTCGAGGGCAGCGCGCGACGCAGGCCGTGCACGATCGGCACAATCGCCCGCGCGGTCTTCCCCGTGCCGGTGGCCCCGGTGACAAAAAAATGGCAGCACGCTTCATCGCGGGTCCAATCGAGGCCCCAGAGACGCAGCACGCGGGCGCGGCGGGGATCCGGCGCGGCGATCAGCGCGTAGTAGGTGAACCAAACCCCGAGCGCAGCGGCTCCCACCGCGAACCAATAGCCCGTCGGGGCCGGGGCCGACGCGCGGGCCATCGCCGCCAGAACGTAGCAGAGTGCGATGACTCCCGCCCGGTGGGTGTTCATGCGTGCAGCAGAATGACCGTCGCGATTCCGCCGAGGGCGACACCGCTCACCAGCGCCGCGAAAATTTCGTGACGGCGAAGGCTGGCCGAGGCCTCGCGCGCGTGCTGCACCGTGGTGCCGAGCAATTTTTCAAGGGCGGCGAGTTTGGCCAGCGGCCCTTTGAGTTCCTGCTCGACCTGCGCGGTCAGGAGCGCCGGCTTTTGTTCCAACGACGACTGCACTTGGACGAGCAGGCTGCTCAGCGCCGCGGTGGTTTCGGCCGCGCCGGCCAGCAGATCGACGCGGGCGTCCACGGCCGAGGAAAACTCCACCGTCGCCGCCCGCAGCGAATCCTCCGCCGCCTTGACCCGGTGCCAGTGCCACGCAATGAGCACGAACACGGGATCCTTGGGCGCCAGCTTGAACTCCGTCGCGAGCCAGCGGAGGTCGTCGGGCAGGGTCGCGGGATCGAGCAGTTCCTCGATTTTCATGGCAGGATCAGCGCCGCGGCCTTCGCGAACTCCTCCGCCATGCGCTCGTGAAAGCGCACGCACCGCGAACGATCCAGCAGGTGCAGCTCCGGGGCGGTGCGCCCCTGGCCGACCGTCAGGTTCGCGAGCTGGAGGCGGTTGCGGGTGACCTCGGCGAGGCAGGGGACTTCGATCTCGACCGCACCCAATGCCGCGAGCCGCTGCCGGGTCTTGCTCTCCATGAAGACGCTGGGGGCGGCTCCGTCGCGCAGATTGCGCACGACCAGCCAGCGAACCCGGTCGTCGTAGGTGTCGAGCAAATCGGCGATCTGGGAAACCGCATCCTTGTCGTCCACCGCGATGACGACGAACACGAGGGCAAATCCCATCTCGGCCTGCAGGG
>CAJAYO010000539.1 GCA_903948415.1 uncultured Opitutia bacterium
CTGGCCACCATCGCCGGGAAGACCGTCGCCCATGCGGCGGTGCCCGCGGACGACATGATGCAGGCGTTTCTCTACAAGCATCTCGTCGCGTCGCGCGACCTCATGGTCAACGTCACGGGTCGCGGCGCCCCGTTCCGCGTCATTTCGAAACTGCCCCTGCGCCTCACGCCCGGCGGCACCGTCCGCGTGCAAATCGCCGCGCCCGCCGCGCGCACCGCCGGCCAGGTGCTGTTCGAACTCGCCGAGCCTCCCGACGGCATCACCGTCCAGAAATCTTCGGCCGGATCCGGCGACACCGTGACGGTGACGATCGCCTGCGATGCCGCCAAGCTGAAGCCCGGCACGCAGGGCAATCTGCTGCTCACGGGCTTCGGCGAACGGCCCAACGCCAAGACCAAGGTCAACCAACGCTCACCGCTCGGGGCCGTGCCGGCGATCCCGTTCGAAGTGGTCGGGCCCGCCCGCCCGTCGGCCTGACCGCGGCCTGCGTCATCCCCGCGTGCGCGCTTGCCACCTCCGGGGATTGCCGCCTTTGCTCCTCCATGCGCCCCACCCCCCGCGTTCTCCTCGCCGCCCTCGGCCTGTTCCTCGTTGCGTCCCTCGCCCGCGCCCATGCGCCCGCGACGGACATGTTCGGCGCCGCCCGCAAATTTCTCGGCGCCCTCGATCCCGCGCAGCAGAAACAGGCCACCTTTCCCCTCACCGACAAGGAGCGCGAAAACTGGTTTTTCACCCCCGTCCCGCGCCAGGGGCTGGCGTTGAAACAGATGAACGAGTCGCAGCGCGCCCTCGGCCTCGCCCTCCTCCGCACCGGGCTCGGCCAGCGCGGCATCGTCCGCGCCGAAGCCATCATGTCGATGGAACTCGTGCTGAAGGAACTGGAGAAGGACACCCCGCCCGGCCGCCGCGATCCCAGCAATTATCTGATCACGATCTTCGGCACGCCCTCGGAAAAAAATTCCTGGGGCTGGCGTTTCGAAGGCCACCACCTCTCGTTCAACTTCACGCTCATCGACGGTGCCCACGTGTTTTTCGCCCCGGCTTTCATCGGCAGCAATCCGGGCGAAGTTCTCGCCGGCCCCCGCAAGGGCGAGCGCGTCCTCGGCGAAGAGGAAGACCTCGGCCTCGCCCTGATCAACGCCCTCGACGACGCCCAGCGCAAAATCGCGATCATCGCCCCCGAAGCCCCCAAGGAAATTGTCACGACCAACAAACGTCGCGTCGACCCGCTCGCCCCGGTCGGCATCGCCGCCGCGCAACTCACCCCGGCCCAACGCGGGCAGCTTTTCGGACTCGTCAAAGTGTATGCCGCCCGCGGCCGCACCGAGCTCGCCGATGAAACCTTCGCCAAGATCACCGCGGCCGGACTCGACCAGGTCACCTTTGCCTGGGCCGGCGCGTTGGTCCGCAGCAAGGCCACCTATTACCGCATTCAAGGCCCGACCTTCCTCATCGAGTTCGACAACTCCCAAAACAACGCGAACCACATCCACACGGTGTTCCGCGATTTCAAAGGCGACTTCGGCGGCGGCAACGACGCGCTGGCCGAGCATTACGCCAAAGAACACAAACCGTAGCCGCCGCGCGGCGATCGCCGGACCCTCGGGCAGCGGAAGCCCATCGTTTGGCGGAGGATAGCTGAGGCGAATCACGGCGCGCACGCCGGGAGGGCGTCGTCTGGGGTGTTTTCCCAAAAAATATTCTGGACGACCGGCGGGGGATCGTCACCGTCCGCCTCGCATCAGGAACGAACTGGCCTTCAAAAAGCCGGTTCCGCCAACCGGGCCGGGAGCGGCCACGGTGGATCGAGGACGGCCTCGGATGTGCGCAACCCGCAAGGGAAGCGAACCAAGAACGCTCCCGAAGACGAAACCGATCTGATGCCCAGATCGGTTTTTTGTTTTCAAAGCCTGCTGCGCGATAACTCCCACAAAGACACATCACGCATCATGAACACCCTCGCCACCCTTCCCGGCATCCGCGTCCGCGCGGAAAACGAGAACCATCATCTGTGGAACAACCACGGGACCTGGTTCCTGCACTACACGGTCCACCCGACCCCCTTCACCAAGGAGCGCATCCGCCGCTCGCTCGGCACGAAGGACGTCCTGGTCGCCCGCGAACGCCGCGATGCCTTCTTTGCCCAGCTCGCCAGCGAAGCCGCAAAGGCCGCCGCCACCGCCCCCGCCCGCAAAGCCGTCGCTGCCTGAGGGTCCGACCGGAGGGACGCCGATCCCGGCGCCCTCCCTCCGAAAAGCCGGCGGTCAAATCCGCCGCGCCTCGCCGGCTCACGGAATCTTCAACCGTTGGCCGGGACGCAACGCGTTCTCGCCCTTGAGCACTTCGCGGTTGGCTTCGTAGATTTCCTGCCAGCGGGCCGTGGTGCCATAGTAGCGGCTGCTGATGCGGGTCAACGAATCGCCCTCCTGCACCACATGGGTCCGCAGCTGCGGGGCGGCAACCGGGGCCGCCTGTGCCGTCACGGTGGGCGTCGCGGGGGCGAGCGCTGAAGTCGTGAGACCCGCGCCGCCGTTGATCAGGCGGGCCGCCGAGGCAATTTGATCGAGCGTGCCCTGCGCCTGCCGGAGACGCGCGGTGATCGCCGCATTTTCCTGCTGGAGTTGGGCCACACGCGAAACCCGGTCGCGCTCGACCGCCTGCAACGAATCGCTCAACCGCGCATTTTCCGCGCGGGTCGCCGTCAGGTCGCGCTGGGCGGCGGCGAGTTGCGCGGCGGCAGCGGAGGAGACCCCCGCCGCGCGTTGCTCGGCATCCTGCTTCCCCTGCTCGCTTGCTTTCGCCAGCTGGACGTTGTCGGCCCGCAGGGCCGCAAGTTGCGCCTCCATTTCCTTGAGGTTGCCGCTGAATTTTTCGTTCGCCCCGGTGAGCTCGGCGACCGCCGAACCCTGCTGCTCGGCGGCTTTCTGCGCGTCGGCGAGCTTCGTCTTCACTTCGGCGAGTTCGGTGCGGAGCGTGCCGGCGGTTTCGCCGACCGAGCCCAGCCGGGCATTTTCCGTCCGCAAGCCCGCGAGTTGGGCCGTCAGGTCTTTGACCTGCAGCTGGAGTTTCTCTCCGGCGGCGGCGGCCTCGTTGACCGACGAGACCTGCTGCGCGAGCGCACGGTTGCCGGCGCTAACGCGAGCCCGCAGCTCGGCCAGTTCGCTGCGCATTTGCTCCGCGGCGGACCGCGCCTGGTCCGCCTGCTGCTGGAGCGCGGATTTGTCGGCGGCGATCTTTTCGTTCTGACCGGTCAATTCGGCCACGCTCGCACCGTGCACGTCAGCCGCTTTCGCGACCTCGGCGAGTTTCGCCTTCACACCCGCCAGCTCGGCCCGCAGCGCGGCGGCCGTTTCACTGGCCGAACCGAGCCGGGCGTTTTCCGCCTGCAGGGCGGCGAGCTGGGCGCCCAGATCCTTGATCTGCGCCTGGAATTTTTCGCCGGCGGACGCCGCCTCGTTGGCCGACGCCACCTGCCGCTGGAGTGCCTGCTCGCCTGCGGCCGCGCGGGCGCGCAGCTCGGCGAGCTGTTTTTCCGCGCCCGTTTTCTCCCCGGCGAGTTTCTCGTTGAGCCCGGTCAACTCGGCGACACTGGCGCTTTGCTGCTCGGTCGCCCTGGCGGCTTCCGCCACTTTGCTCTTCAAGCCCGCCACCTCGGCCCGCAACGCGGCGGCCGTTTCACTGGCCGAACCGAGCCGGGCGTTTTCCGCCTGCAGGGCGGCGAGCTGGGCGCCCAGATCCTTGATCTGCGCCTGGAATTTTTCGCCGGCGGACGC
>CAJAYO010000540.1 GCA_903948415.1 uncultured Opitutia bacterium
AGGGTGAGGCTCGAGCTGAGCGCGGGGTAATCGGTGCCGGCGATGGCGCTGCCGGTGACGGTCAACGACACAGTGAGCGCAGCGGTGGTCTCGCCGGTGCGGGACAGCGTGAGCGTGCCGGTATCGGGGCCCGTTTCCGAGGCCGCGGCGTCGGTCGCGACGAGGGAGACGACGGGGGTGTTGGTGTCGGCGATCAAGACCGTCGCAATGGACGCAGGGCCGAGAGTGTAGCCCGCGCCCGCGGCGAGCGTGAGCGCGACGGTCTCGGCGGTTTCGTTGAGCGCATCGGCCAGCGGCGTGAGCGCGAGCGTGGCCGAGGACGCACCGACGGGAATCGAGATAGTCGCGGGAAGCGCGGTGTAGTCGCTGCCGGCGGTGGCCGTGCCGCTCACGGCGAAGGCCACCACGAGCGCGGTCGCGGTGCCGCCGGTGCGCGTGAAGGTCCATTGGCCCGGCGTGCCGTTTTCCGAGGCGGCGGCGGCCGTGGCGGCGAGCGTGACGACGGGCAGATCGTCGTCGGTGATGGTCACGGTATGCTGGACGTTAGCCGTGAGGGTGGCGCCGTTGGCGGCGGACAGCGTGAGCACGATGGTCTTGGCGGACTCGACGAGGGTATCGTCCACGAGCGCGAGCGGGACGAGCTTCGTGGTCTCGCCGGGCGCGAAGGTGAGCGTGCCGGCGGGCAACGTGTAGTCGGCGCCGCTTGCGGCGGTGCCACCGGTGACGGCATAGTTGACCGTGACCGGCGTGGCCACGGGCTGGCTGAGGGAGACGAGGACGGCGGGCGTCGCACCCTCGGCGACCGTGCTCACGCCGACAGGGGCCTCGTCGGCGAAACCGCTCTTGCCCGCGGCGAAACCGAGGGAGGGCTGGAGGGGCGCGAGGTCGTTGTCGCGCACGACAACGACGTGTTGGTTGAGGACGGTGGCGAGCGCGGCGCCGTGGGCGTTGCGGAGGGTGAGCACGATGTGCTCGTTGGGCTCGGGCAGGAGGTCGTCGACGAGGGTGAGCGGGATCGTCTGCGTGGTGACACCGGGGGCGAAGGTGAGCACGCCGGGGGTGAAGGTGTAGTCCACGCCCGCGGCGCCGGCGGTGTTGGCGGTGGCGGTGCGGCTGTAGTGCTGCGTGAGCGTGGTGCCGCGCGCGGCGACGAGCACATGGCGGGAGTTGCGGCGAAGATCTTCGCGCACCATCACGCCGGCAAAGCGGCTGGTCGAGGTGCCGGTGCTGGTGACGACGCGCGCGATGAAGGTGAAATCGCCGCTCGCGGGGAAGCTCGCGAAATGGAACGAATCGGCCGACCCGCCGATGGTCGAGCCCGAGCCGGTGACCGTGTAGGTGCCGCCGCCCGCGGCGAAGGAGCCGGCCGTCGCCACCGAGCCGACATCCCGACCGGTCAAGGAGCCGAGGGCGCCGGTCGAGAGGGTGACGTTGTCGAACGTGGCGGTGGCCGTGGAGCCATCCGTGGTGGAGCTGCAGACGACGAGGCCCACGAGCACGGGGTCCGCGAGCCCAACCGTGGGGGGCGAGGAAAAGGTCGTCCACGCGGTGCCGTCCGCGGACTGCGCGCAGGTAAAGACCGGGCCGGCGCGGACGATCCGGACCCAGCGCGGGAGCGTCGTGGCGTACTGGAGACCACCGTTGGTCGCCGTGCCGGGCGAGGTGACGAGGTATTCGACGGATACGGGAACCGTCGCCGCGGCCGAGAGCGTGACGGGCACGGCGAGCGTACCGGCGGACTCGGCGACGACGCTGCCGGCCGTGGCGAAGCCGAGGGCCGGCGTGGCCGTCTCGTCGTCGGTGAGGTAGAGCGTGGCGGGGGCGCCGCGCGAGTAGGCCCCGGGTTCGAGGGTAAGGACGAGGGTCTCGGTGCCTTCGGCGAGGGCGTCTTGCATCGGCGTGATGGGCAGATCGACGCCGGGCGCGCCGGCAGGAATGGTGACGGAGCCGGGGAGCGTTTGGTAATCGCCGCCGTG
>CAJAYO010000541.1 GCA_903948415.1 uncultured Opitutia bacterium
CAAGTGGGGTTGCGCGTGTGGGGAAAGGGCCACGTCGGCGGACTGAGTATAAAGCGCGATGGTTTATTTCGGGACGATGAGCAACGGCTTCTCCGGGCCCTGCATCCGCATTTTTTACGGGCGTGGAGATCCTCGTCTGAGGCCGAAGAATTTAAGGCCGACGTTGACCGCGGCCGAAACGCACCGGCTGGGTCTTCCGCCTCTCATCCCCATAAATCAATGGATTCCCTGTCGCCCAGAGAACGGGAAGTTTTGCATTGGATTGCTCAAGGTAAGCGCAACAAAGAGATTGGCCTCATCCTCGGCACCTCGGTTTTTACGGTGAACACTCAGGTTGAAGCTATTCTGCGTAAACTGGATGTCGAAACGCGGGGGGCTGCTGCGATCGTCTGGATGAAGTCTGAGGCGTAAGAGAGCCGGCCGTAGCCCGGTCGCGCACACGCCACTGATGCGGCCTTCGGCGGCCCGGAAAAGCCCGGCCGCAGCAGGTGCGCGATTAGCGGATACACGACCGCGTTCAGCTGGCGACCCACGCAGGGCGAAGGCCGCGGCGGGCGGCGTCGTCGCGGTGTAGGGGGGCGATCGCGGCGCGCGGTGGTCTGGCGCCCGCCGCCGTTTTGCCGGGCCTCCGTGCGCGTGGCGGTCGCGGCCCTCGCGGGCGTGATGTGCCCCAACCAGCGGCGAAGGGAGGGGAGCGGGACCGCCCCGTGACCGGTGCGGGGACCGGAGGAGGGCAAGAACCCGCGGCCGACGCCGCGGCGGCTCGGTTTACCCGAGCAGCTGGCTGACCATCGCGTGGATCATGCGCGGGAGGTCGTAGGGGAAGCGGGCGGTGATCAAATTGCCGTCGACCACGCACGGTTCGTCGAGGACGGTGGCGCCCGCGTTGGCGAGGTCGGGGTGGATATTCCAGACCGCGGTGGCCTTGCGGCCCGGGAGGATGCCCGCGCTCACCATCACCCACTGGCCGTGACAGATGGCGCAGGTGGGCTTGCCGGATTTCCACATGTCGCGGACAAACGCCTGGGCCAACGGATCGGCGCGCAGGGCATCGGGGTTCCAGCAGCCGCCCGGGAAAATGCAGGCGTCGTAGTCGGCCGCCTTTGCCTCGTCGAGGTAGCGGTCGATCTTGAGCCAGCCGGCATTTTCCATGAGCCGGATCGCGAGGACGTGCGTCGCGCACTGTGCGGGGAAACGCAGGCCGAGGGTCGGATGGAATTCGCCGATGCGCGGCGAGACGACGTGCACCGTGGCGCCATGCTCGGTGAGCCAGCGGAGCGAGCCCGTGATTTCCACTTCCTCGACGCCGTTGGTGCAGCAGATGGCGATCGTTTTTCCTTTAAGCAGGTGCGGGTTCGCCGGCGGATCGAAGAGAAAATGGTGCAGCTCGCGGTTCAGTTCGCCGTCGGCGGTGGTCAACAGCTCGGTGGAAATCGACGGCACGAGGGCGGGCGTCATCAGCGTTTGGGCACGCAAAAGGGCGGCGTTGGAGACCGGGGCGGAAGCGGCGACGGAGTTCATGAGAGAGGGTGGCGGGAGTTGAGCTCTGCACTGGCGAGCTGGCAAGGGTGGCCAAGAGTCCAGCGGGCGGATCGGCGTCGGGGTGGCCGAGGTGGCGCCCCACCGGCGTGGGCGCCGACGGGCGAGCCAGAGGCCGCGGCGGCGCGTGCGACGACGTTGGATGCGGGATTGATCGAGCGGACGTGCACGGCCGCGAAGCGTCGCCGAGCCGATCAGAACGTCGCCCCGGTTCGTCCGGGGCGAATGCGACGGCTCTCGTCCGGCGCGCCTACGGCAGGAGCCATTGGAACATCGGCGGAAAGATGATCACGACAATCGCCGCCCACGCGGCGTAAACCGGCACGTAGGCCGTCTGCCACTGTTCGAGTGGTTGAAGCGATCCGCGTCCCGCCAGGAACCGGAGGTAGAGCACGGCCGACCCAGCGAGGTTGACCAGCAGAATGACGTTTTCACCGAGCGCAGCCACGCGGTTTGGGCTGAAGCCGAAATCGCTGATACGCGCGCCGATGGCCCAGAGCGCCACGGCGTCGGCCAGCAACGCACCCACCACCAGAACGACCTGCACCACGTCGAACACGCCCGGGGGCGCCTGCGGGTCGCGCGCGGAGAGGGAATAGAGCAGCAGGCCCAGCACCACCACGAGGAGCAGGTCGAAGCCGATGAGCATCTCGCGTTCGATGGCGACGCCCCGCCCCGACCACAGCAGAGTGCCCAAAAACGCGACCAGCATGGCGGCGAACAGCGGCGTGAAGAGACGCGTCAGCATCGGCGCCATGCTTTCCATCACGCCCTGCTTGGCCTCGACCAGCCAGGCGGCGACCACCACGGCGCCGGCCGCGCCGCACGGGATCAGCCAGGAGGCGAACCACGGCCCGAGGTCGATGCCGATGCTCTTAAACGTGAGCGCCATGAACGCGCAAAGCACTCCGCCGCCGAGCGCGATCAGGACAAAATAGATGAAGAGTTCACCCGAGAACCGGATGAAGTCCATGCGCCCGCTCACCTGATTCCACCGCCCGCCGGCGTAGGCGATCCCCACGGCCAGCCAGAGCGCGATCGGCACGTGCAACGCCGTGAGTTCCCGGAAGGCGCGGACCTGGCCAAACCCGGGCAGGTTGGCGAAGACTGCCGCCCCGACGAACGCCGCCGCCAGCCGGCCGAGCGTGCGCGGGGCGAGCCGCCGTTTCCAGGCGAAGTAGCCGATCAGGCAGGGCAACACGAAGAGACTCGCGTTGCGAAAGTAGAAATTCTCGGCGCCGGGGTCGCTCGAATTGATCCCGAAGAGCGCCGGCACTTTGATCGCCACGCCGGCCAGCACGGCAAAGCCGAAGGCGACGAACGCTTCCTTGCGCGTCGCCGCGCGGCGTGCGCCGGAATCGAACGGGGCCGCGACCCGCTGCTGCCACACGCGGGCCGAACGTTCGCACGCGAACTCCCGCGAGAGAGGGTCGACGCTGCCCAGGCGCTTCACCGCCACCAGAAAGGCCTCGTCGTCGGCGAGTCCGGCGGCGGTGAGGTCCGCGATCGTCTGGCGGAGGCGGCCTTCCAACGTTGCGACCGCGCCGGTCTGGAGGCCCGGCCGCAAGTGAAGGTAGCTGCGCCATTGTCCGATGTGCTCCTCGAGGGTGGCGGCAGAATTTGGGTCAGTCATGGCTCAGGCTCCGATGGAAAAGGCCGCGGTTGACGTGGCATCGTTGATGAGCGCCGGGCACACCCGGTGCGCCAACCGACGGGAGAGGACGGGGGATTTCATGCGCGGTGAGGATGGCGACACAGTGTGAAGTCCCGATGAAGCCAAAGTGAAATGGGGATGAAACACGAAACCGCGGCCGGGCCGCTGCCGCCGCTACTGCGCGCCCCGCAGCGCCTGCTCCAGCCGCACCGCGATTTGCCCGCGGTCGATTTGCGGCACCAGCCACGTGTCGATGCGCGCGGTCAGCTCCGAGCCGGGGGCGAGCAGGATCGCTTTGCCGAAGCGGGTGAACGGCTCGGCCCTGGTGGA
>CAJAYO010000542.1 GCA_903948415.1 uncultured Opitutia bacterium
ATTCCCCGACCTCCAGCTCCTCCTCGTCGAGAGTGGCGGGGACAATCTCACCGCGACCTTTTCCCCCGAGTTGGTCGACGCCTTCATCTACGTGATCGACGTCGCCGAGGGGGACAAAATCCCGCGCAAGGGCGGCCCCGCGATCCGGTTCAGCGATCTGCTCATCATCAACAAAATCGACCTCGCCCCGCTCGTGGGCGCCGATCTCGGCGTGATGGACCGCGACGCGAAGATCCAGCGCGGGGCGCGCCCGTTTTTGTTCTGCGACCTGAAGCGCGAGCACAATCTCGATGCCGTCATCGCGTGGATCGAGCACGACGTCCTGTTCGGCCAAAAGCCGGCCGGCGCTTCCCGCTGATGGCCGGGTTTTCGGGACATCTCGCGCTGCGTGCCGCGCCCCGCCTCCACGGCCGCACGGTCCTGGCCGCACAATCGTTCCGCGCGCCCTACCATCTGAGCAAGCCGTACTGGGATGCCGATACGCGCACGCTCATCGCGCAGGTCGTGAATCCGACCGCCGGCATTTTGTCCGGCGACCAACTGGAGTCCGCCATCTCGGTCGACGAAGGCGCCGCCCTGCTCCTGACCACGCCCAGCGCGAGCCGGGTCTTCAAAATGAAGGAGGGCACAGCCGCGTGCCGGCAGCAGTTCCAGGTGGCGGCGGGTGCCTGGCTCGAAGTCATGCCCGAGCCGCTCGTACCTCACCGCGGTTGCAGCTACCGGCAAACCACGGCGATTGACGTCGCTCCGGGAGGCGAGGTGTTTTTCGCGGATCTGCTGATGCCCGGGCGCGTCGCGCACGGCGAGGCCTGGGAATGGAAACACCTCTGTCTCGAAACCGCCGTGCGCCTCGGCGGCGAGCTGGTCCTGCGCGAACGCTTCGAGCAAAGCGGTCCCGATCTGCGCGCCCTCGCCGCCCTCGCCGGTTCCGGGCCAAGCGCCTGTTTTGGCAACGCCGTCCTGATCGCCCCGGAGCGCCCGACCGACGTTCAATGGCGCACCGCCATCAGCGCCTTGCAGGGCGGGGGGTTGTGGATCGGCGTGAGCGCGCTCCGCCGCGGCGGCTGGAGTATCAAATGGGTCGCGCGCGACGGAATTCGGCTCCGAAAAGCCCTGCGGGACGTGCGGAAAATCCTTTCCGCGCCGTTCCCGCGGCTCGCCTGCGATCCGCGGAAACTCTGAACGGTCAGCGGTCGCGGCGCGCTTCGTCGACCCGGACCACCACGCCCTTGGGCGCTTCCGCCGACGCCCGCACAATTTTCCAGGTTCCCCACGCCACGACACCCACGAGGCCGACGCAAAGGATCGTCGCATCCGGATAGGCCGCGAGATGGCCAAAGTCCCACGTGAAATCGTGTCCGTCGTGCCCCGGATGGGCTTGGGCGAGCACGGCTGTCGAAAGAAACACGGCGAACGGGGCCACAGCGTGGCGGAGAGTGGTCTTCATCACAGCCCCCAGTAAGCACGTCACGTTCCACTTCGCCACTCCGAAGATTTTGGCCGCGGCCCGCGCTCGTCCCTCCCCAAAAAAAAGAACCGCCCGCGGGTAAGGCGGACGGTTCGATAAAAACAGGGGCGTCGCGGAACGGGCCGCGGCGCCTTTCGGGCGGTCGACTTAGCGCTTCGAGAACTGGAAGCGGGCGCGAGCGCCGGGCTGGCCGGGCTTCTTGCGCTCTTTGGCGCGGGGATCGCGCTTAATGTGGCCGGCCTTCTTCAGTGCCGGACGGAGTTCGGCGTTCATCTTCTGGAGCGCGCGGGCGATGCCGTGGGCCACGGCCCCGGCCTGGCCGGAAACCCCGCCGCCGGCGACGTTCGCGGTCACGTCAATCTTCTCGCGAAGGTCGACCGTGAGGAGCGGGGCGTAGGCCTGCTTGGAGAAATTCTCGTGGGAGAAATAGCTGTCGAAGGTACGGCCGTTGACGGTCAGCTTGCCGGTGCCTTCGGTGATCCGCACGCGGGCGGTCGAGGTTTTGCGGCGGCCGGTGCCGAGGAAGATAGTGGCGGGGGCGGTGGTGCTCATGTTCTAGACGGAGAGTTAGACGGCGATCTTGACCGGATTGTTGGCCTCGTGCGTGTGCTTCGGGCCGGCGAAGACGCGGAGCTTGGTCAGCATCTTGGCGGCGATGCGGTTCTTCGGCAGCATGCCTTTGACGGCGTGCTCGATGATGAACTCGGGGTGACGCTCGCGCTGCTCGGAGAGCTTGCGGTAGCTTTCGCCGCCGACGAAGCCGGAGAAGAACATGTACTCGTTCTGCACTTCCTTCTTGCCGGTCAGCGCGACCTTCTCGGCATTGATGATGACGACGAAGTCGCCATTGTCCACGGAGGGGGTGTAGGAAGCCTTATGACGACCACGGATGATGTTGGCAGCTTTGACGGCGAGACGACCGAGCACGACACCTTCAGCATCGATCAGATGCCACTTGGGCTGCACTGTCTCATTCTTGGCGAGGAACGTTTTCATGAGAAAAGAGGCCAAAAGGTGAGGTTTCACGAAGCACTGTCAACCCCTGTTTTGGGTTGTGAATAACTCGTTCGCCCCCGGGAGGCCTCGGAAACCCGGGTTCAGCCGGCCCCATCGCGCTTGTTTCCGCCTTGTTTTGTGCAAGCGTAACGGCATGTCCCTTCCGCACCGCTTCCCCCTCCTCGCCGCCGGGCTGTTCGGCGCCAGCGGGGTTGGCCTCGGGGCGTTCGGCGCCCATGCCCTGCGCGCCGCCCTGACCGATCTGGGCACCCGCGATCGCTGGGAAACCGCCGTCCTCTATCAACTTACCCACACGGTCGCCCTGCTGGGCGCCGCGGTGTGGCTCCGGTCCGCCCGCGGCGCGGCCGCGACCCAAATCACTTGGGCGGCCCGCAGCTGGAGCGTCGGCATCACGTTGTTTTCGGGCTCTCTTTATCTGCTCGCCCTCACGACGGGCGCGCCGCTGTGGTTTAAAATCGCCGTGCCCCCGCTGGGCGGGACCGCGTTAATCGTCGGCTGGCTCTGCATCGCCGCGGCGGCGTGGAAGAAAGACGAATGATTCCGCCGCGCGAGCTCACGCTGCCCGCCGACCTGCGCGCGATGCTGGAGGCCGTGCGGCGCATCGGGCGGCCGCGCCTCGTCGGCGGCGGGGTGCGCGACTGGCTGCTCGGGCTCGCGCCCAAGGATTTCGACCTCGAGGTGGGCGGGGTGGATTTCGAAAAACTCCATGCGGCCCTCCGGCCGTTCGGCGCCACCGACGTCGTGGGGCGCAGTTTCGGCGTGATCAAAGTCCGCAGCCGCACCACGGGCGCGGAATATGATTTCTCCCTGCCGCGGCGCGAGTCCAAGACGGGTGCGGGGCACCGGGGGTTTGCCGTCGCGCCCGATCCGGACTTGAGCGACGCCGAAGCGGCGGCGCGGCGCGATTTCACGGTCAACGCCATCGCCTGCGATCCATTTTCCGGGGAGCTTATCGATCCGCACGGCGGGCGGAAGGACCTCGCGGCCCGCGTGCTGCGGCACACGGGCGCGGCGTTCGTCGAAGATCCGCTGCGCGTGTTGCGGGCCATGCAACTGGCGGCGCGCTTCGGCTTCACCCTCGCGCCTGAGACCGCGGCGCTCTGCCGGAGCATCGCCGGTACGTTCGCCGAACTGCCGCTGGAGCGGGTCTGGGGCGAATGGGAAAAATGGGCCACGAAGGCGGCGAAACCGGGCCGAGGACTTACCGTGTTGGAGGAGAGCGGCTGGCTGGCGCACTTTCCCGAAATCGCCGCGCTGCGGGGCACCCCGCAGGAGCCGGAGTGGCATCCCGAGGGCGATGTCTTCACCCACACGCAGTGTTGCCTCGATGCGCTCGTCGCTCTGCCGGAGTGGTCCGGCGCCGACCCGGCGCGGCGCCGGCTCCTGATGTTCGCCGTGCTCGCCCACGATTTCGGCAAGCCGGCCACGACCCAGCGCGTCGAAAAACGCGGCGCACTCCGGTGGACGAGCCCCGGCCATGAAGCGGCGGGCGGCCCCCTCGCGGCGGCGTTTCTCCGGCGGATCGGCGCGCTGCGCGACCTCGACGCCCCGGTCAGCGCCCTCGTCGTCAACCACCTCGCCCACCACCACGGGCAAACCACCTTTTCCGACCCGAGTGTCCGGCGCCTCGCCCGCCGGCTCGCCCCGGCGACGATCGATGAACTCGCCGCGGTCATGCGCGCGGACAGCAACGGCCGTCCGCCCCTCACCTCGCCGGAGACCCATGCGCGCATCGACGAACTCGTCGCCCGGGCGCACGCCCTCGCCCTCGCCGACGCCGCCCCGCGGCCGCTCGTCTATGGCCGGCACCTCCTGGCGCTGGGGCACCAACCGGGACCGGAGTTCAAGCCGGTGCTGGACGCCGCGGTCGAGGCGCAACTCGACGGAGCGTTTGCCGACGAGGCGGGCGGCTTGCGCTGGCTACGCGACTTCCTGCGCCAGCCATAGCTCGACCGGCCCGACCGACAGGGCGCCGTCGGACACGACTTTGGCCCGCAGCCCGCCCCGGCCCATCAGCCAGTCCTCCGCGCCCGGCGCGACGGCTGAGTTCATCCAGTGGCAGGGCCGCGCTTCCCCCGTGCCCTCGAATTCAACCCCGCCGAGCGTGAAGCGCCGCTCGAGCATGCGGTTCAGATCCAGACCCTCGACGATCACGTTGCGGCGGAAGACCGCGGGCGAGAGCGTGGGCCGGCCGAATTTTTCGCGGGCCGCGAGCAGCGTTTCCCACGCGAAAAAGGTCACCTGCCCCTTGTAGCCCGGGCGGTAGCCGTAAAACCGGTCGCCCTCGAGGCCGAAGCCCGCGCGGCAGTTCACCGCGCGCACGTCGAGCGCAGGGTGATCGCCCGCGGTCTGCCCGTGGCGGCCGAAGAAATTATGGCCGGGCGAAATGAAAATGTGGCGGATGGCGACGGAGTCGTTCACGGCGCCCCATAGGTACCCAGTCGCGCGCCGCGCGCAATCAGAGTTCCTCCCCGCGGAATGCGAAATTTTCCCGGCCCCCTCCTGCCTGGGTCGGGGCCGGCCGGCCGCCCCCTCCCCGCTTGGCCGAACGCGGGGGAAGCCGGCATCCGAGGGCAGTCCTTGGGGCCGGGTCCGCCCCGGCGCCCGCGCCCAAAAAAAACCGGCGGTGTTCGCGCCGGGGTCGCCGGGGCTAGAATTCCCGCCGCACGCGCAGCGAACCGGCGATGCCCAAGGCGCCGGCCCCGTAGACGCGATCATCGAAACCGAGGGTGCGATGGCCCATCGCCGGCGGGCGGCTGTTGAAGACATTCGTCACACCCAAGGTGATGGAGGTCTTCTTGAAGCCCCGGTAGCTGACGGAGGGATTGACGAGCGTGAAGGCGTTTTCCCCCCAGCCGGCGGCCGTCCAGTTGTCGTTGAAATACTTTCCGACGACATCCGCGGCGACGCGCGCGCTCCAATTCTTCTGGCTCCAGCCGAGGCTGTAACTGTAGCGCCACTCGACATCGAACGCCAAGCCGGTGTTGTCGAAGAAACCGGCCCCCGTGCCGGCATCCGAGCCCTTCTTGAGCACTTGGGTGGCGAGCGCATCGAAGGTGAAGCTGCCCAGGCGGGTATTGCGCAGGCCATAACGCAGGCCGAAGTCCACACCCCGATAAAGCTGGAGACCGAGGTTGCTGGAGATGGTGCCGATCCGGGTAATGCGGCCTGGGGTGCCGTCCGCCGCCGTGGGCTCGCGCGTGATCTTGTCGGGGAAGAGCCGACGACCCTCCGCCGAGAGCAGGTAGGACGCGCCGAGGGAGGTGATGACGTTGGTGATTTGGACGTCGAAGAAATCCAGGCTGAAGCTCAGCCCTTTGACGGCCGGCACCTCGAAGACCGCTCCGGCATACTGCACCTTGCCCTCCTCCGGGTTGAGGTCGGGATTTCCGCCGACGGTGGAGGGCATTTGCCGCGCCGCGTCGAGCGGACGCAGGGGGTCGAGGAAGGCGGCGGTGGTGGTGGCATTGGACTGCGGCGCGTAAAGCTGGCCGATGTCGGGCGCCTTGAACGACTCCGAATAAGAACCGCGCAGGACGATATTCAGGACGCGGTTGGCCGGGAGCCGGAGCTTGGCGGCGACCTTCGGCTTCGTGGTGTTGCCGAAATCGCTGTAGCGTTCGTGCCGCGCGGCGAATTGAAAATCGAGCCACTGCTGCACCGGCACCGAGAGTTCGGCGTAGGCCGAGTGACTATCCCGTGTGCCCGAGAAGGGCGTCGTGGCGGTGAAACCGATGAAGTTCTTGGGCTCGGGGTTGCCGCTGAGTTCGTCGTGGCGAAACTCATAGCCACCGGCGACGCCCAGCTCCCCCGCACCCCGCCACGGCAGTTGGTAAAACGTCCCGTTGACGGAGGCGTCGTAGCTCAGGCTGTTGATGTCGCCGTCGAGGCCGCGCGAGCGGGTGTAGAGATTTTTCTCGATCGCCGGATTGTCGGACGGACCGAACGGATTCCAAGCGGTCGCGCGCGTGGTGCCGTTGAGTGCCGCCTGCAAGTCCGCCGCGGCGATGAGGTCCGTGTCGCGCGTGGTGCCGTTTTGCGCGTAGGTGACCCCGGTCTCCCAATTCCAGATCCGGAGCGCGGTCCCGCGCAGTCCCGCGACGGTGGAGAGCGTGGTGCTCGCCACCTCGCGCTTCGGGAGAGTGCGGCCGCGAAAGAGGTACGGGAAAGACGTCGCGGTGTTCGTCAACGACAAGCCCGTGGGATTGTAGGGATTGGTCGCCGGCAGCGTGATGCCCGCGAGCGAGTTGGTGAAACCGTAGGGTTGCAGTTCGTAATGGGTGAGGCTGCGGCTATAAAGCACGTTGGCGAACGCCGTGATCTGCGGATTGATCGTGCGGAGTATACTCGCGTAAGCCCCGCCGCTCTCGCTCGAGGGATACAGCTGGGTGACGTTGGCGAAATCTTGCCGGTTGTCGTTCGTAAAAACGGCCGTCGAGGTGCCCACGTAGGTGAAGCTGGCCTTGGTGGGCGTGGCCGTGCCCGTCGGCCCCTGCACGATATAGAAACCGTTGGCCGTACCGAGGCCCGACGCCACGGCCTGAGCCGCCGTGAGGTTGAGGTAGGAGGGATGGTAAATCGTGCTGTTCTGGTTGATCCCCTTCTGCCCCAGGTAGCGGTAGTCCGTGGTCGTGACGCCGTAGTCTTTGAGGAAACTGGCCTGCCGGCTCTGCAACGTGACCCCGCCGGTGATTTCCCAACCGTCCTTGGACAGACCGGTGAAGATGCTGACCGTCTTACGGAGGGTATCGTGCTTGAGGGTGTTGGCGAAGGTCACGTCGATCGAGGAGCCCTCGTAGTTCTTTTTCAAAATCATGTTGAACACCCCCGTGATCGCGTCGGAGCCGTAGATCGCCGAGGCGCCGTCCTTCAGATACTCGACGCGCTCGATGGCCGACGCGGGGATGCTGTTGAAATTAAAGACCGTCTGGGGCGTGCCGCTGGCACTGTTGGTCAGCGCGTAGGGAATGGCGCGGCGGCCGTTGATGAGCGTGAGCACGCGATTCGAGCCGAGGCCGCGGGGATTGATCGTCGCGGCGCCGGTGACGAAGCTGCCGGTGGTGAACTCGGAAACACCGGTGGAGTTATTATAGGGCAGGCTCTGCATGAACTCGCCGAACGTCGCGTAGCCTTTCTCCTCGATGGCGGCGGCCGAGAAGGTGACCACGGGCGAAGCGGTCTCGTAGTCGAGCCGCCTGACGCGGGAGCCGGTGACCTCGAAGGCCTCGAGTTTTTGCGCCTCGTCCTTTTTTTCCGCGTCGTTTTTCCCGGTCGCTTCCGCGGCGGCGAGACCGGAGGAAAAAAGAGCAAGCAGCCACGGGAGGAAGGCACTCGCGAAGAAGGGGGCGGATCGGCGGTAGTTCATAGTTGAAACGACAGAATCGGCGCGCGCGATGGGGTGCGAGCGCCTCGCTGGGACGAGAAAAGACGGAATAAGCGAGGCCAGTTTATCGGCGTTGGCAACGGCGATGACCGTGATTCCCGGATCACCGGGATTCCGAGACCGGGGAGGCCGGGTCGAACAACCCGATCGTCCCCCGCTCAGGCGCGGAGAAATGTGACGCAGAAGCCGACCGCACCCCCGGGCTACTGGCGATATAGGGCTACTGGCGGGCTTTATCGGCAGAATCGAGGACCTGGATCGGGCCGACTTGGACTGTGCCCAACCGGGCGAGGACGTTTTTCTTGAGGAAGACGTCCACCTTTTCGAAGAACGCGATGCGGCTCTCCTCCTTGCGGAATCCGTGGCCCTCGTCCGCCTCGATGATCATTTCGTAGGACTTGCCGGCCTTCTTGAGCGCCCGCTCCATGTCGAAGCCGTGGTCGATGTGCACGCGCGGGTCATTTTTGCCGTAGGCCATGAGGAGCGGAACATTGATGCGATCGGCAAAATGCACGGGCGACGTGTCGTAGAGGCGTTTCTTGTCGGCCGGGTCGCTGAGTTTGCCCAGACGGGTGTTGCGCCAATACATGCGGTCCGGCGGCGCCTCGCGGGGGATGAGCAACTCGATATCGGTCACGCCCACGTAATTGATGCCGGCACAGTAGAGTTCCGGGGTGAGCGTCAGGCCCGCCATCGTGGCGTAGCCGCCGTAGCTGGCCCCGCTGATCACGACCCGCGCCGGATCTGCGATCCCCTGCGCGATGCACCACTTCACGCCATCCGAGAGATCATCCTGCATCTCCAGACCCCATTTCTTGAAACCGGCGGCTTCGTAGGCCCGGCCGTAGCCGCCGGAGCCGCGATAGTTCACCTGCAACACGGCGAAGCCGCGGTTGGCGTAAAACTGGACCTCGTCGTTGTAGTTCCACTCGTCCCGGATGCCAAAGGGCCCGCCGTGCGGATGGAGAATGAGCGGGAGGTTCTTCGCGGGCCGGCCGCGCGGCAGCGTAAGATAGCCGTGCAGCGTCAGTCCGTCGCGGGCCGGAAAGGTCACCGCCTTCATCGCAGCCATCCGGTCGGGATCGATGCCAGGCTTGATGACGGCCAGTTCGTTCACTTTCTGGGTCTGGCGGTCAAAGAGGTAATAGACGCCGGAATCGCGATCACTCGTGGAGAGGTAGATGATCTTCGAACCGTCGGCGGCGAACTGGCGCGGCCGATGCACCGTATCGGGCAGCGAGGCTTCGAGTTTCTCCTGGATCTTGCGCATCTCGTCGTCGATCCAGTGAAACCGCGTGCGGTCGGCCGAGTAGGACAGCCCGACAATCTTCTTCTTCACCGGATCGACGATGAGATTGGACGAAAAGCTGGTCGCGGCGGCGCCGTTGGCCTCGAGGGCATCGTAGGTGTCGTCGGCGAACACGAGGCCGAGCTGTTTGCGCTCGGCGGTGTCGTAGCGATAGATGGCCTTCGTTTTCCGGCCGACGTCGGACCAGATGAAGAGAGTCTGGTTGTCGCCGTCGAACGCGAGGGGTTCCCAGCCGGGCGCATCCATATGGTGCTCGCCGAGCGTGACCCAACGCTGGGTCTTCGTCTCGCGATAGAGCACACGGCGGGTCTGCTCCTTCTGAATCACGGCGATGCGGACTTGGCCGGCGTGATCCCGCAGATAGTAGTCCACATTGCCGGGGGCCTCGATGAGCTTGGTCATCGTGCCCGTCTTGAGGTTCATGGTCGCGACGTCGGACCAATCGCGATACGTGATGTTGGCGAGCACGAGGATGTTCTTGGGGTCGCCTTCAATGCGGCCGAGGACGCTGCGGAAGCGGACGTTCACCTCCTCGTTGGAGTCGGCCTTCGAGTAACCGGAGGCGAGGACCACGGGATCTTTTCCGTCGCGATTCACCGCGTAGAGGGCGAAGGACTCCTTCCCGTCGTCGTCCACCCGGAAGAGAATGCGGTCGTCGCTGGCCCAGGACGGTTGGGTGGCCTGGCGGTCCTTGAAGTTGGTCAGGAGGTTCTTCGTGCCTTTCTCCAGGTCGATCACGGCGAGGTTCATCCGGTGCTCGAAGGGCACGAGGCAGGCGATGTATTTGCCGTTGGGGGAAAAGGTCAGCGAGGCGATCACGGGCGCCTGGAAAAACGTTTTGACGGGCAGTTCGGACCCGGCGGCCCCGGCGGCCGTCGCGCCCCCGGAGGCCGGAGCGGAAGCAAGCGGCAGGGCGGCGGCAAAAAGGAGGGCGGCGAGGCGGAATTTCATACGGCGAAGGAGGCTTCTATCCTTAAAGAAAAAAGGCGTGCCCGGTGAAGGGCACGCCTTGGCAGAGGCAATCAGCCGGAGAGCCGGCGCGGCTTAGAATTCCTTGCGGATGCGGATGTAGGCGAACCGACCGAGGACACCAGCGCCGTAGGCGTTCGGGTCGAAGCCGGTCGTCTCACGACCATTCGCCGGCGGACGGTTGTTGAACAGATTGCTCACACCAAGGGTGATGGTGCTGTTCCAGAATCCGTTGTAGCGCACGCTGCCGCCGTAGAGGGTGAAGGGATTTTCACCCCAGCCCTGCACGGTGTAAGCATCGTTATAGTAATGGTGGGTATAGTCACCCGTGAGCGACGCGCCGAACTGCTTGTAGTTCCAGGATGCGCCGGCCGAAGCTTTCCACTCCGGGCTGTAGTAATAGCCCACGTTGTCGAAGAAGCCGCCGCCCAAACCGGAATCGGAACCGGTCTTGAGAATCTGGGTGGCATCGGCATTGAAACGGAAATCGCCGTAGCGGGTGTTCCGCAGGGAGTATTTCACGCCGAAGTCGAAGCCCCGGTAGATTTGGTAGGCGAGCGGATTGTTGGAAGGAACGGACTCCAAGCGGAGGATCGGACCGGGATTACCGCCAGCAGGGTCGCGCACGATCGCATTGGGGAACTGAGCGCGACCGTTGGCGGAGAGAATGTAGTTAGCACTCGGCGTAACAATGACCTGGTTGATCCGCATATCGAAGTAATCGATGCTGAAGGAAAGGTTCTTGATCTTCGGTGACTCGAAAACGGCACCGACGTATTGGATCTTGGCCGTTTCCGGCAGCAGGTTGGGATTGCCACCCGTGATGATCCGCAACTGCGTGGGCGTGTCCTGTGGGCGCAGCGGGTCTTGGAGGACGGTCGAGGAGAACGCGATCGTCTGCGAAGCATAGAGCAGGCCGAGGGCCGGCGCCTGGAAGGACTCGGAGTAGGAACCACGGAGGACGACGTTCAGATACTTCGTGTCCGGCAGACGAACCTTCAGGCCAACCTTGGGCTTGGTGGTGTTGCCGAAATCGCTGTAGTATTCGTGACGGCCGGCAAGTTGGAGCTCAGCCGAGCCGATGGCGGCCGATTTGTAGAGGGGCGCGGTGACCTCGACATATTGCGAGGAAACGACGCGCTTGCCGTTCAGGGGAAGGCCCCCACCGGAACCGAGGTAGGCCGCCGTGTCAGGCGCCGTGCCCAGCTTGTCGTTGCGGATTTCCACCCCGGCCGCGACCCCGACGTCGCCCGCGGGCAACTCGAAAATCTTGCCGGAAACGCTGGCATCGTAAGTGAGTGATTCAGCCTTGCTGGAAGCATTCGAGACCGTGAAAAGGCCATTGACGAGCGCTTGGTTGTCCGAGGGGCCAAAGGGATTGAGCGCGGTCGCCCGAGTCGTGCCATTGAGGGCCGCTTGGTAGGTCGTGGCGCGGATGGCATTGCGCGAAACCGTCGCGACATTGCTGAAACCGTAGCTGACCGCAGACTCCCAATCCCACCGGCCCAGCACCGTGCCACGCAGACCGGTGAGGAAATTGGCGTTGGTGGATTCGGTGTCAAATTTGCGGACGGGTCCGAAATTCGTGCGCGCCGTCAACGAGGTGAGGGGAATGCCGAAGGGGTTGTAGGGGTTCGTCGCCGGCAGGGTCAGGCCTTCCGTGGGGTAATTAATGACGCCGGGGGTGAACGCGAAGTAGGTCGAATTCTTGGCGAACGTGAGTTCGAAGAATCCCTTCAAGCTGTCGCTGAAGGTTTGTTCGATCGCGGTGTGGTTGCTCACGTAGTCATACGCCGGATAAATCTGGAAGGTTTCGGCGAAGTTATAGCGGTTTTCGTTGCCGATGAGGACGGCATTGGCGTTGGCCGGATTGGCCGGTGCGGCCACGAAACCGCCAAGCGTGGGTGCAGCGGTGGGCTGTCCGCCGCGCACGGCAAAAGTCCAGCTTCCAACCGTCGCTGCGACATTCGGGAAGGCGACACCCGCTGAGGCCGCTTGGGCGCGGGTGAGCGTGAGGTTGGCGGGCCAGTTAAACGCCGAGTTTAGGTTAGAACCTTTGTTGGTCCCGAGGGCGCTCCAGTCAGTCGTGGTAACGCCGTAATCGCGGAGGAAGTTTGAATTGGCCGACTTGGCATCGACCGCCGTGATGATTTTCGTCTTCCCGGAATCGGCACCGCCGACGAGGCTGAACTGCTTGATGCCAGTATCGCCGCCGCTCTTTTTGAACGTGTTGCCGTAGTAGAGGCTCGTGGAGAGACCAGTGAAGTTTTTCTTCAGCTTGATGTTGAGCACGCCGGTGATCGCGTCAGAGCCGTAGATGGCGGAGGCGCCGTCTTTGAGGAGTTCGACGCTTTCGATGGCGGCGGCGGGGAGGCTGTTGAAGTCGAACACCGAGCGGTTGCCGCTGTTGGTGAGCGCGTAGGGAACGGCGCGACGACCGTTGACGAGGGTCAGGAAGCGCTGGGCCCCGAGACCACGGAGATTCGTCGTGGCGGCGCCACGGATGAAGCTCGCCGTCTGGTAGATCGAATTCGCCGTGCCCGAGTTGAACGGGAGACTCTGGATGAAATCGCCGACGTTCGTGTAGCCTTTGGCTTCGATTTCCGTGGCGGTAAATGTCGCAACGGGAGCGG
>CAJAYO010000543.1 GCA_903948415.1 uncultured Opitutia bacterium
CTGATCGCCCGCCTCGCGCTCCACGCGAGCGAGCTGACGTTGAAACACCCGGAGACGAAGGAGCCGTTGACGATCACCGCGCCGCTCCCGCATGAGTTTGAGGTTGCGCTGAAGTATTTGCGGAAGTTCGCGGCCGGGGCGGGCCCGGCGCGGTAGGCCCGGGCGGTGCGAGGCGGTACAGGCGGCGCGAGGGGGGCGGGGTTGTCCGAAGCCGGGCGGTCCGAGCGATTATTTGGCCGGAATGCGGTGGGCGAAGCACCCGCGGTCTTGCCGCGACCGAAGTCAGTCGTCAAAACCGTCCGCATTATGCCCCAATCCGCCCGCCTCACCCGTCGCGAAGCTCTCCGCACCGCCGCTCTCGGTGCGTTTTCCCTGCCGTTCCTCGGTTCCATCGGCCACGCCGCCGTCGCGGCCACCGCTGGCGCCGCGGCCACCGCGCCCCGCCCCGAGCGCCTGCGCCTCGGTGTCGCCTCCTACTCGTTGCGCAACCTGTCGCTCGACGACGCCATCGCCAGCGTGAAGACCCTGCGGGTGGCCAACATCGCGTTGTTCAAGAACCACTGCGCGTGGGAAACCGCGTCGGTCGAGGAGTGCCGGGCGGTCGGCGCGAAGCTCAAGGCCGCGGGCCTCGCGCTCACCGGCTCCGGCGTCGTCAATTTGCCCAACGACGAGGCGAAGTGCCGCAAGGCCTTTGAAAACGTGAAGGCCGCCGGCATGACGACGATGGTGTGCAAGCCCGAGCTGGCGGCGCTGCCGCTCGTCGAAAAACTGGTGCGGGAGTTCGACCAGAAACTCGCGATCCACAACCATGGTCCCGAGGACAAGATTTACCCGACGCCCGAGGTCGCCTGGAATGCGATCAAGTCCCTCGATGCCCGCATCGGTCTCTGTATTGACGTCGGCCACACCGCCCGGTTCGGGGACGACGTCGTGACCTCGATCAAGAAGTACGCCGCGCGCCTGCACGACGTGCATATGAAGGACAGCATGGCGATCCCCGGTGCGATGAAAGACGTGCCGATCGAAGTCGGCGCCGGCCGGCTCGATATCCGCGGCATGCTCCGCGCGCTGATCGACGTGAACTATCAGGGAGTCGTCGCGTTCGAATACGAAAAGACCGCCGGCAATCCGGTGACCGGTCTCGCCGAATCCGTCGGCTACGTGCGCGGCCTGTTGGCCGGCCTGAGCTGATCGCCGGCCCGGGGCGCAGCGATCCTGCGCCCCTTTTTTTTCGGCCCCAGGCAAGGCCCCGGCCGCTTCCTCCTCGCCGCCGCCCTGATCGGCGGGCTTGGCCTCTCCGCCTCCGCCCAGCCGCCCGCGCAAAAGAGGGGGGCGCCGGAGCGAAAGGCGAAATCACCGGCGGGTTGCCCGCCGATGCGAAAAAACTGAACCTCGGCGATGCCGCGCCGGATTTCCGCCGCCTCGGCATCGACGGCAAGGCCGACACGCTCGCGGATTTTCCGGCCCAGCCGGCGCCGGTGCTGATGGGGGTGTTTCGTTCGAACCCTTGCCCCTATCCGCAGGCCGCCGAGACGCGCCTGATCCCGTTGGTGCGCGAGTTTGCGGGCCAGGGGCTCGCGGTCGTCGCCCTCAATCCCAACCGCCCCGCCGGCGTGCGCCTCGACGAGCTCGGCTACAGCACGTACAACGACAGCTCCGAGGAGATGAAGCTCGACGCGCAGGAGGCCGGCTTTCCGTTTCCCGACCTTTTCGACGGCGTCACGCGGGTGGCGGCGAAGGCGAAGGATGCCTCGAACCGGCTGCGGCTGGTCAACGTGGGGGCGATTTTATACTCCGGAAGAAAAGCGGTGAGGGAGGGCCGGCCCCGGGCGAGATCGCCGCGCGGGCGGCGGGGCGATGGTCCGCCACGCAACGCGGGGGCCGGCCCGGCCAGCCCACGGCGAAGACGAGCGGAGCGCCGGCGGGGCCGCGGCGTAGTCGCCCGGTGCGGCCGCGGCGTTGAGCGTCCTCCCGCCGGAGGGGCCGGGTCAGGTGTCGCCGGCGGGTTTGCGGGGGAGATGACGGTGGAGGGCGAGGGCGAGGGCTTCCATGGTGTAGGGTTTCGCCAGGACTTCCTGCACTCCCGCCGCGTGGAGCGCCTCCGGGGTGAGACGGTGGCCATGGCCGCTCGTCAGCAGCACCGGCAGGTCGGGCCGGAGGGCACGCAGGCGCTGGGCCAAACCAAGACCGGTGAGGTGGGGCATCGTTTGGTCCGAAACCACCAGATCAAATGCCTGCGGGTCGCGCTCCAGGCGGGCGAGCGCAGCCAAGGAATTCGTCTCGCTCTCGGCCACGTAGCCGAACTGGGTCAAAATGATTCGGCCGGCGTAGGCGATGAGCGCCTCGTCGTCCACCAAGAGAATGCGCTCGCCCTGGCCGCGGGGCACGTCGGGGGCCGCGGGCGGGGGCGGGGGGGCCTCGGTCTGGGCGAGCGGGAGGAAAACTTCGAAGGTGGTGCCGCGACCCAGCGCGCTGGTCAGGCGAATGCCGCCGCGGTGGCGGCGCACAATGCCGTCCGCCACGGACAAGCCGAGCCCGGTGCCCTCGCCCGGCGCCTTCGTGGTGAAGAACGGTTCGAACACCCGCGCCTGGGTCGCGGCGTCGATGCCGGCGCCGGTGTCGGTCACGGTCAGGCGCGCGCACGGCCCGGCCTGAAGTCCGGGGACGGTGGCGGCCAGGGCGTCAGCGGCCGAGCAGACGTCGAGGCCGATCGTCAGCCGACCGGGGGCCTGGCCGAGGGCGTGCACGGCGTTCGTGGCGAGGTTCATCACGACCTGGTGCAGCTGGGAGGCGTTCCCCTGGACGAGTGGGAAGGCGGGCCGGTCCGGCGGGGCCACGATTTCGATGGTGGTGGGCGCGGAGGCCCGGAGCAGCTTCAGCGCCTCGGCCACGATGCTGTCCAGGCGCAGGGGTCCCATCGTCGTGCTTTCGTTGCGCGGCGAGCTGAACGCCAGGATTTGCCGGACCAATTCGGCCGCGCGTTGGCCGCTGCGGCTGATCTCCTCGAGATAGTCCACCACCTCCGGATTGTCGGCGGCGGCGTGTTGCGCCAGGGCCGTGAAGCCGTAGATCGCGGCGAGAATATTGTTGAAATCGTGGGCGATGCCGCCGGCCAACGTGCCGATGGCCTCCAGCTTTTGCGAATGGCGCAACTGCGCCTCGAGGGTGTGGGTGGCGGACAGGTCGCGGAGGAAGGCGACGTTGTACTGTTGGCCTTCGTATTCGAACCAGTTGAGCTCGACGTCGACGGCGATCAGCCGGCCCGACTTGTGCCGGTACTGGGCCTCGAAGGACATTTGGCGCAGGTCGCGCAATTCCCGCCAGTGGGCCGACCAGCGCTCGGCGGAAGAGTCGGCCTCCAGGTCGGTGAATCTCAGCGCGAGCAGTTCGGCTTCGGTATAACCGAGGAGGTCGCACGCGGCGCGGTTGACGCGGCGAAGGCGGGCATCCGGCGCGACCCAGAGCGTCGCCAACGAGGCCTGCCGCACCGAAAAATCACTGAGCTGCAAGGCGGTTTCCGCCCCGTGCTGGGCCGAGATATCTTCCAGCGTACAGAGGACGTGCACGACGGTGCCGTCGCCCGCGAGCTGCGGCTCCGCCGCGACCCGCAACCAGACCCGGTCCTGCGTGGTCCGGCGATAGACGCCCATGACGACGGCCGGCACCGGTCGGGCGGTGGCGAGGGCTTGGGCCACGGGCCGGGTCGGGCCGGGGAACGGGGAGCCGTCCGCATGGATGACGTCCCAGGTGGGATCGAAGGCGGTCCGGCCGGGCGCCTGATCGGCCGTGAGCCCGAGCAGTTCCAGCGCCCGGGGGTTGGCCAGCAGAATTTCGGTGCCGGGCCCATGGAGCAAAACGCCGACGTGCAGATTTTTGACCAAGGTCTGAAAGCGCTCTTCGGTCTCGCGCCGGGCCGCGGTGGCGAGCATGCGGGCCGTAATATCTTTGTGGGAGACCACCACCCCGGGCCGGGGGCCGACGAGGGGGGTGACGGTCATCAGAAACCACCGTCGTTCCGGGGGGGCGGGGCAGGCGTATTCCAATTGAAAGGACGGCTGGGTGCCGGACAAGACCGCCTGGAGGCCCGCGCGGGCGGCCGCGGCCTCGGCGCCTTGGGGAAACGAGGTGGTGGCGGCGCAGAGGTGCAGGTAGTTCCGCCCGACGGGATAGGCGGCGGGAGCCGGGGAGTCAGGCGGCGCGAACGACCGGCGCCAGGCGCGGTTGCCGAACAGGATGAGCGCCTGCGGATCGAGCACGACGATGTGGTCGTCGACCGAGTCGAGCACGCCGGCGTTGAAGGCGTCTTGCTCGTGGAGCAAGTGTTCGGCCTGTTTGCGGCGCGAGATATCGGTGACGATGATACGCAGGTTGGACGCTTGGTCGGGATCGAGTCCGGCGGTGGCGTGCAACTCGGCCCAGAACCAGCCCCGCGCGTGCTGTTTTCCCTTCAGGCGCAGCGCGCAGGAGGCCGGGGTGGCGAGGGTGTGCCGGAGGAGGAGGAGGGCGGAGTAGCGGTCCGCTTGTTCCGGGCAAACGAAGCGGGTGAAGGGCTGTTGGACCAATTCGCCCCGACTGCGGCCGAGCAGCGTCGCGAAGGTGAGATTGGTTTCCAGGATCAGACCCTGGGCGTTGACGGTGCAATAGCCGACCGGCGCGAGATCATAGAGGTCGAAGTAACGCTCCTTCGCCCGCGCGAGTTCCGCCTGGGTGCGGAGCAGTTCTTCGTTCTGCATTTGCAGCTCGAGTTGATGGACGCGCACCTCATGGAGCACGCTCCGCAGGGCCTCGGGGGAGACGACCTCGGATTGCTCCAAGGTCAACAGGGTCTCCAGGCGGGCGGCGACCTCGGCCTTTTGGCGCAGGGCCGTCCAGCCGGCGCGGGGGTCCGGCGGGCCGCTCGCGGCCGGGCCTGGGGCGGGCGGTGGCGGCGCCCCGCTCACAGGGCGCCTCCCGGTATCGCGCGCTCCGTGGTCGCTATGGCGTAGGGTTGGCCGGCGGGGTTGCGGAGGGTTTGGGCAATCATGGAAACATCGACGAGCGCCCCGCTCCGCGTGAGTCGCTGCGTGCGGTAGGGCTCGAGGGAGGGGGCCTGGACGAGACCCGCGAGGAGCTGCTGCTCCTGCTCCAGGCGTTCCGGTGGGACCAAGGCGCTCGCGTTCATCTGGAGGGCTTCGGCCTCGCTCCACCCGAAAATCCGCACGGCCGCCGGGTTCCACGCGAGGATGCGACCGTCCAGATCCCGCACGGTGATGGCATCGTGCGAATCGCGCACGACCACGGCGAGCCGGGATTGTTTATGGGCCTTCCGCAAGGCCTCGCGCATGCGCACCGACTCCGTGATTTCGACGAAGGCGATCACCACGCCTTCGATGACGTTTTCCAGGGTGCGGTAGGGCTGGAGGCGCATGGAATACCAGGCGCCTTCCCGGGTCTGTACCTCGATTTTTTTGGGGATCAGCGTGTCGAGCACTTCCTGCGCATCCGGGACGAGGCGGTCGTAACCGACCAGCTGGGAACCGAGGTCCTGGATGGGCCGGCCCGCGTCGCCCGGGATCAGACGGATGATCGCCGCGGCCGAGGGCGTGAAGCGCAGGATGCGCATCTGCAGATCGACGAAGATGGTGGCGATGCCGGTGCCGGCCAGCAGATTGAGCAGGTCGTTTTTCGTTTTCGACAGGTCCTCGATGCTGGTCTGCAGCTCCGTGTTGACCGTCGTCAACTCCTCGTTGACCGACTGCATTTCCTCCTTGGCGGTTTCCAACTCCTCGTTCGAAGACTGCAATTCCTCGTTCCCGGACTGCATTTCTTCATTGGCGCATTTGAGTTCGTCGGCCGTCCGGCGCAGTTCCTCATTGGCGGTCTGGAGGTGCTCCTCCTTGGCGCGCAACTCCGCCACGAGCGCCGGCGCGTCGGTGTCGATCCCCGGGGCCGGGCCGGGGGGCAAGGCGCCGGCGGCGGGATCCGGGAGCGGCGCTTCGTCCAGCAGCACGAGAAACTCCGGTGCCGCCGGGGGGCGAGCCGGTTCGCGGGCCACCGGCTGGATGGTGAGGGTGACGTTCGTCACGTGCCCGTGGATTTCGACCCGCA
>CAJAYO010000544.1 GCA_903948415.1 uncultured Opitutia bacterium
CCCCGGCGCCTTCGCCGCCGTCGACGGCTGGCACGCCACGAGTGACGAGGAAGCCGCCGAAATCCGCGCCCTGGGCTACTCCCAGCCCGTGTGCGTCGCGCCCAACGGGGTGGACGCCCCCGCTTCGGCTGACACCGCCCGGGCCGCCGCGCATTGGAACACGGTCTGTCCCGCCGTCGGGAAACGCCCCGTGGCCCTGTTCTACTCGCGCTTCCACCGGAAAAAACGCGTCATCGAACTCATCGACCTCTGGCTCGAACACGGCCCCCGCGACTGGCTGCTCCTCCTCGTCGGTATCCCCGAAGACTACTCGGCTCCGCTGCTGGAGGACTACGTCATGCGCCAATCCGGCGGGGGCCGCGTGCTCGCCTTCGACGGCACCGGTCAACCCGCCCCCTACGCCGTCGCCTCCCTCTTTATCCTGCCCTCCCACAACGAAAATTTCGGCCTCGTCGTCGCGGAGGCGATGGCGCACGGCGTGCCGGCCCTCGTCACCGATACGACGCCGTGGCGCGCGATCAATCAGGACGACCGCGGCTGGTGTGTGCCGTGGTCCGATTTCGCCACCGCGCTGAAAGCCGCCACCGCGGAGAGCCCGGCTTCCCGCCGCGAACGCGGCACCCGCGCCCGCGATTGGGCCGTCCGCGAATTCTCCTGGGACAAGTCCGCCCGCGACCTCGCCACATTTTACGCCCAACTCAAAGACCGCCCGGCATGAGTTCCTCGTCCGAACAATCCCATCCGGCGGAGATCAAATACGACCGCGGCACCGGCGCCCGCGTGCCCCCGGGCCAACGTCCTCTCCGTCCCCTCGAGTGGGCCGTGCTCACCCACCTCGCCATTTTCGTCGTCGGCACGACCTGGGCCTTTGGCGGCGCGGCGGAATGGTTGCGCCCCATCCTCGCGTGGTGGGGCAGCCTCGGCCTCGTGCTGACCCTGACCGCCGTGCAGGACCGGACGGCGTGGCGCGACGGCTGGATGAAACCCCTCGTGTGGCTCGCGCCCTTGGCGGCGTTCAACGCCCTCGTTTTTATCTCCTTGCTTCACCCCAGCCTCCGCGAGGTGAAGTTTGATACGGAAATCCTCCTCTCCAAAGCCGAGGGCTCGCCGTGGATTCCGTCGTCAACCCGGATCGGCGATGCACTCCCGGGACTGTGGCTCTTCGACGCCATCTGGATTTCCTGTTTCAACCTCGCGTTGGTCGTGCGTCAGCGCCGGGCGATCCGGGGCCTCCTCATCATCGTGGCGTCGAACACCCTCGCCCTCGCCATCTTTGGCACCGTCCAGAAACTCGCACACGCCGACGGTTTGTTCTTCAACGCGGTCCCCTCGCCGCAGAAATACTTCTTCTCGACCTTCGTCTACCATAACCACTGGGGCGCCTTTACGATCCTGATCACCGCGGTCTGTCTGGCCCTCGCCTGGCATTACGCGCGGCGCCACCAATCCCGCGACGTCTACCACTCCCCCGTATTCGGCGGGCTCGTCGTCGTCTTACTCCTGGCGGCCACCGTTCCGCTCAGCGGCTCGCGTTCCTCCACGCTGCTCACGGCCCTGCTCCTGGGCGGCGCCTTTGCCCACTGGATCGTTCGGCTGCTCCGAAAACGCCGCCGCTTCAAGGAATCCGTGGCCCTCCCTATCACCGGGGCCCTCGTCGCCGTCGGCCTCGGCCTCGCCGGCGTCGCGTATGTCGCCCGCGACACCATCGAGGTCCGTGTCGCCCTCACCCGCGCCCAAGTGGGCGACATGCGCGCCGCCGGCAGCGTCGGTTCGCGCATCGCGCTCTACCACGACACGTGGACCATGGCCGCCGCCCGCCCCCTGTTCGGCTGGGGCATGGGTTCGTATCCCCAAGTCTTCCGCTTCTTCAACACCCAATACGCCCCCGATATCAAGACGACGCGCTTTTACCGCGACGCCCACAGCGACTGGCTCCAGTCCCTCGCCGAGCACGGCTTCGTCGGCACTGCGCTGCTCGCGCTTTGCGGAGTCGTGCCGCTGCTGAGGCTCCGCCGCCGCCACCTCGTCAGCCCCGTGCCCACCTATCTCCTCGCCGGCTGCGCCCTGGTTCTGCTCTACGCCTGGGTCGAGTTCCCCTTCGGCAACGTCGCCGTCGTGCTCGTCTGGTGGCTGAGTTTCTTTTGCGCCGTCCATTACGCACGGCTCTACGACCGCGAAGCGGCCGCCCCGGTGAAATCGGTCTCCGCTTCCGGCTGAGACTGCCCCCCGATGTATTCCGTCCTGATTTTGACCCTCAACGAGGAACGCAATCTTCCGCGCTGCCTCGCATCGGCGTCCCCCTGTGACGATATCGTGGTCCTCGATTCCGGCTCCACCGACCGCACCGTCGAAATCGCCCGCACCGCCGGCGCCCGCGTGTTCACGCGCCCATTCGACAATTTCGCGAGCCAGCGCAATTACGCCCAACGCGAAATCGTCTTTCGCCACCCTTGGGTTTTCCACCTCGACGCCGACGAACAGCTCACGCCTGAACTCGCTGCCGAATGCCGCGCCGCCGCGCGGCGCACCGACCTCGACGGCTTCATGGTCGCCCCCCAAATGCTTTGGACCGGCCGCTGGATTCCGCACTGCACCGACTATCCGGCGTTTCAGGCCCGCTTCGTGCGCGCACCCCACTTCCACTTCATCGAGGTTGGCCACGGCCAGCGCGAAGCCCCGCACATGCGGATGGAGCGCTTGCAGACAAACTACCTTCACGACCTCTCCTCCGGCGGCGAAACCGAATGGCTCGAGAAACACCGCCGCTACGCCCGCGCCGAGGCGCAGGCCCATCTCGCATCCGCCGGCACTCTGCGCTGGAGCGATCTGCTCTCCCGCACTCCGCTCCTGCGCCGCCGGGCCTTGAAACGCCTCAGCTATGCGTTCCCTTTCCGTCCGGCGCTGCGCTTCATCTACCAATACGTCCTGCGCGGTGGCTTTCTCGATGGCCGTCCCGGCTTCCGCTACTGCCGGTTGCTCGCCCGCTACGAAGGCTTCACCTCGGCCGAGCTCCGCCGGCTCCGCACCGCCGCGGCCTGACTCGTGCGCGCCATTTTCATCAACCGCTTCTATTGGCCCGACGAGCCTGCCACCGCGCAGCTGCTCACCGACCTCGCCGAAGCGCTCGCCGCCCGCCAGCTCGCCGTCGTCGTCATCACCAGCCACCCCGCCAGTCCGGCGGTGCCCGCCGCAGAGACCCGCCGGGGCGTTCGCATCCTCCGCGTGCGCGGTTCGCGCTGGGCCGGACGCCTCGGTCTCGTCGGAAAGGCCGCGGACTACGGCAGTTTTTATGTCGCCGCGCTCTGGCGGCTCGCCCTGACCGCGCAGCGTGGTGACCTTGTCGTGGCGATGACCGATCCGCCCCTGCTCGGCGTGGGCGCCTGGGTGATCGCGGGCTTGCGCCGCACGCGACTCGTCCACTGGGCGCAGGACATCTACCCCGAACTCGCCATCGAACTCGCCGGCCAGCGGTGGCTCCGCGTGTTCCGCCCCCTTCGCAACCTCGCCTGGCGGCGCGCCGACCGCTGCGTGACCCTCGGCGCCGACATGGCGGCCGTGTTCGCCGAGGCCGGGGTCTCCGGCGCCAAGCTTTCCGTCGCCCCCAACTGGGCCCCCGCCGGTCTCACGCCGCAACCCGCCCGCTCGGCCGACGCCTTGCGCACCGCGTGGGGCCTGACCGACAAATTCGTCGTCGCCTATTCCGGCAACCTCGGCCGGGTGCACGACCTTACTCCCGTGCTCGCCGTCGCGGAGGCCCTCCGCGACGAACCCCGCATCGCCTTTGTGTTCATCGGCGCCGGCGCCCAACGCGGCGCACTGCAGGCCGACGCCTCGCGCCGCGGCCTGTCGAACATCCAGTTTCGTCCGCCGCAACCCCGCACTCACCTCGCCGCCGCGCTCGCCCTCGGCGACGTTCATCTCGTCACCCTCCTCCCCGGGTGCGCACGCTACGTTTTCCCGAGCAAGCTCGCCGGCGTCGCCGCCGTCGGCCGCCCGGTGGTTTTTATCGGCCCGCGCGACAGTGAAATCGCCCGCCTCGTCACGGCGCCGCATCGCGCGTTTGGTTACGCCTTCGACCGCGCCGACACCGCCGCGATCGCCGCCGCGCTCCGCACGCTCGCCCAAGACCCAGCCGCCTGCACCCGGCTGGGCTCCGCCGCCGCTGGGTTCGCCGCTGCGACCGGCACCGCCGCCTCCGCCGCGGCACGCTGGCACGCCTGGCTCGCGCCCTGCGAGCTTGCTGCCCCCGCCCTTCCCCCGCTCAACTCGGCCAGCCCATGAACCCGACTCGCGCCACCGCCTACGGCCTGCTCGCCCTCGACATCGTCGTGTCGATCGTCGTGTTCAATGTGATCGCCCACTACCGCGCCCCGACGTTGGTGCAGCGTTTGCTCCTCACCCCGTTGGCCCTGCCCATCACCGCCCTCTTCGTCGCGACCTACCTGATCGAGGGCTACAAATCGCGCACCGACATGCTGAGTGTCGACTACACCAGCCAACACACCATCGCTCTGATCGGCGCGATGCTCGTCACCCTCCTGCTCACCTTCGTCTTCATCCCCGAGGGCTTCATCCTGCAGTCCAGCCGCGCCGTCATCACCCTGAGCTTCCTCACGCTTATCCCGCTCACGATCGGTTACCGGCGCCTCGTCTACCAGATGCTGCTGCAGATTCGCGGCGCCCGCAGCCTGGTTTTTTTGGGCGACCAAGCGAGTTGCGAGGCGTTTCGCCAGGAAACCCAAAAAATGGGCACGCATCAGCCGATCGTTTTTTCCGTGGTCAGCGAACAATCGGTCGCTCCGTTCGGTCCCACCGGGACCACGATCCTCCGGCCGTTTCACGAAGTGCTGGACGACGTGGAGCACCACCGCCTGGCCGTCGACGCGATCATCCTGCGCGAATCGGCCCGCGAACTCGCGCCCGAGATTTCCCGCCGGCTCGTGCAGCTGTATTTCGCCGGTGTTCCGACCTACACCCTCGAACTCTTCCACCAAGTCTACTGGCAAAAAATCCCCATCTACCGGCTCAACCAGACTTGGTTGTTTCAGGAAGGTTTCGAGATCGCCCGCGAGCCCGTGTTCGAACGCCTCAAACGCATCTCCGATATCGTCCTGTCCTCGCTCGGTCTGCTGATCGCCGCGCCGCTCATCGCGCTCGCCGCCGCCGCCGTCTGGCTTGAAGACCGCGGTCCGGTCTTCTTCGTCCAGACGCGCGTCGGCAAGAACCGCGCCCCGTTCCGCCTCGTCAAACTGCGGACCATGCGCCCGAGCGGGCCCAACGGCGACCTCTACACCCGTCCTGGCGACACCCGTATCACCCGGGTTGGACGGCTCCTGCGCAGCTCCCGCATGGACGAGTTTCCCCAACTGTGGAACGTCCTGCGCGGCGAGATGAGCCTCATCGGCCCGCGCGCCGAATGGGACCGCTTGGTGGAAACCTACGAACGTGAAATCCCGTGCTACGATTTCCGCCACCTCGTCAAACCCGGCATCACCGGCTGGGCGCAAGTCAACTATCCTTACGGCGCCAACATGGAGGACACCCTGCGCAAGCTCGAATACGACCTCTACTACATCCGCCATTTCTCCTTCGTCCTCGACGCCACCATCGTCCTGAAAACGATCCACATTATGCTCTTTGGCAAAGGCCGGTGATACCGTGACCCCGCCGCCCGCGGTTTTGCCTCGCTATGAAACGCTCGACCACTGGCGCGGCTTGGCCGCGCTCGCCGTCGTGATGTTTCATGCCTTCTATCCGTGGACCGGGCAGCGCGCACCCGCCGGCTTGGATTGGCTCAGTGTGGTGGCCGACCAAGGCTATCTCGGCGTTCACCTCTTCTTCGTGATCAGCGGCTATTGCATCGCCCAACTCGCCTTGCGCGAACTTCGCTCCGGCCGAGACCTTCCCGGCTTTCTCCGCAACCGCTTCTTGCGTATCTTCCCGCCCTATTGGGCCGCTTGCCTCGTGGCCGCCGCTCTCGCTCTCGCCGCACTGCCGTTCAACCACGCCGCGTTGTTCAGTTCGTCGTCCTCCGTTGGCGCCCTCCCCGATTCAACTGCGGCGCTGCTCAGCCACGCCTTTCTCACCGATCATTTTTTGGGCCGGCCCACCTACCTTCTCGTCGCGTGGACCCTCAGTTGGGAACTGTCCTTTTATCTCCTGGCGGCCATGTTGGTCTGGCTCGGACTGCGCTTCGGCACGGCGGCTGTCATGGCCCTCGGCCTGCTCGTCGCGCTCGCCGGGACGTCTCCCCTGGTCGCCGCCACCGTGCCGCCGCTTGCCGGCTGGGCCGAATTCATGTGCGGCGCCTGCGTGCTGGCGGCCCTGGTCGCCGCCCAAGAACGCCGCGCGACGTGGCCTTGGCTCGGCGCGATCATGCTCCTTGGAATCGCGGGATTTGTGCAAAGCGGTCGAATCGGCACGCTGCCGTTCGCGGCGATTTTCGCGTTGGCCTTGTTCAGGCTCCACCGGCACGACCAGCGATTGGCCTCGCTCCCGGCTTTGCACTGGCTCGGGTCGCTCGGCGCGATGGCTTACTCGATCTATCTCGTCCACGCTCCTTTTGTTTCAGCCGCACGCAATCTTTTCGGGCGCCTCGTTCCAAGCGAGCACCCCATTTTCCTGATCGGTATTCTCCTCAGCATTCTCGTGGGTCTGGCCGCCGCCCTCCTCTTCTTCCGCTGGTTTGAAGCTCCGCTTGAGAACTGGCGCAAATCGCTCGGTCGGCCGCGCCCGTCGTCCCTCTCTCCCCCATGAAACCCTACGATTTCCTCGTCCTCGGCGGCGGCAGCGCCGGCTTCAATGCCGCCCGTGTCGCCGTTTCCCTCGGGCTCCGCACCGCCATCGTCGACGGTGCGCCCGACCTCGGCGGCCTCTGTATCCTCCGCGGCTGTATGCCATCCAAGACGCTGCTCTACATGGCGGACGTGCTCCATCTCGCGCAGAAGGGAAAGACCTTCGGCCTCAAAATCCCTTCCGCCCGCGCCGACATGAAAGCCATCCATGCGCGGAAGAAAAAGCTCATCGGCGAGTTCGCCGCCTACCGCCAGCAGGCGCTCAGCTCCGGCAAGTTCGACCTCATCCGCGCCCACGCCCGCTTCCTCGATCCGCACACCGTCGAACTCTCCGACGGCCGCACCCTCCGCGCCAAACACATCCTCATCGGCACCGGCTCAAAGGTCAGCGTCCCGCCCGTACCGGGTCTCGCCGAATCCAAATTCTGGACCAGCGACGACGTCCTCGATCTCGATTTCATCCCCCGGAGCGTCATCGTCCTCGGCGGCGGCATCGTCGCCTGCGAACTCGCCCAGTTCCTCCGCCGCATCGGCAGCCGGGTCGTGCTCGTTCAGCGCAGCCCCCAGATCCTGCGCGAGCACTCCGCAGACGCGTCAGCCGTGGTGCAACAGGCCTTCGTCGACGAGGGCATCGACCTCTTTGCCGGCACCAAGCTCCAGCGCGTCACCACCGATCGGCGCGGCGTCACCGTTGAGTTTCTCCACGACGGCAAGCAGGTCACCCGCCGCGCCGCCCACCTCTTCAACGCCCTCGGCCGCGAACCCAATACCGCGGCGCTCAATCTCGCCGCCGCCGGCATCCGCGCCCGCCCCAACGGCCAGATCGTCACCAACCGCTGGCAGAAGACCAGCGCGCCCCACATCTACGCCGGCGGCGACTGCTCCGGTCCCGCCGAAATCGTCCACATCGCCATCCAACAGGGCGAACTCGCCGCCCGTCACGCCGCCGGAGTGAAGAAGCTCAAACCGGTCGACTGGTCGCTCCTCCTCAACGTCGTCTTCACCGATCCCCAGCTCGCGACCATCGGCCGCCTCGAACGCGAACTTGACGAAGCCGGCACGCCCTACCTCACCGCGAGCTATCCGTTCAACGATCACGGCAAATCGATCCTCATGGACGCCAATTACGGCTACGTAAAAGTCATCGCCGAACCCAAGCGCGGCCGCCTCCTCGGCGCCGAAATCGTCGGCAAGGACGCCGGCGAACTGATCCACCTCTTCAGCGGCCCGCTCGCGATGAAAGCCACCGTCTTCGATCTGCTCCGCGCACCGTGGTATCACCCCACTCTCGCCGAGATCATCACCTATCCGCTGGAGGAAATCGCGGATGCCCTGGCGAAATCATGAATCGGTCCCTGCACCGGCTGGCCGACACCTTCCTCCGCCGCACCCGCCTGTGCTACTGGCCCGTGCGGGTGAAAGCCGGGGTGGCCGCCGGCGCCCGCTGGACGATTTACCCGTGGTCCGCGTATTGGCGCGGCGGATTTGAGGACGAACTGCAGCGCGAGCTGATCGGCCTGGGCGACATCAGCGGTTGGTGCTGCTGGGATTTGGGGGCTCACTACGGCCTCTACAGTGTCGGCCTCGCCCGCCGGACCGGACCCACCGGCCAAGTCGTCGCGTTCGAGCCGAATCCGCTCAGCTTTGCCCGCTTGGAACGGCATCGTCGGATGAATGCTCTGACCTGGTTGAAACCCGTCGCGGCGGCGGTGTCGGATTCTCCCGGCACGGCGGAGTTCTACACCTACGGCGAACTGGAGAGCACCACGACCCACCTCCCCTACGATGGCGAGACCCGCAGTGCCCACTGCGCACCGGTGAGCGTACGCCTGCTCCGCCTCGACGATCTTGTGGCCACCGGAGAAATCCGTGCGCCCAACTTCGTCAAAATCGATGTCGAAGGTCACGCCCACAAGGCGCTCGCCGGCGCGCGCGCCACCGTCGCGTCCTCCCGCCCGATCCTCATCGTGGCCTTTCACAGTGACCTCGAGGCGCGCGGCGTCCACGACGTTCTCGACCCCCTCGGCTACGTGGCCACCCGCATCGCGACCCACTCCGGCAGCACGGACGAGGTGAGCGGTCACGATTTCATTTTCCGTCCCTCGCGGCGGACCTGAATCGCCGGGCGTTTCGCTCCCCGTCCCCGCGCGCCTAGCGCGCGATCCCCAGCAGATCCGTCAGCTCCACGCGCTTTTCGTAAAGCGCCTTGCCGACGATCACCCCGTCCAGATTGGCGTAACGGCGCGCGAGCTCTGCCAGCTTCACCACATCCTCGCGCCGGCTCACCCCGCCGCTCGCGATCACGTTGAATTTCCCCGCGTTCAACATCGCTTCCTGCGCCGCGAAATTCGGCCCCGTCAGCATTCCGTCCGTGCCGATGTCCGTGTAGATAATTGTCCGCACGCCGATCGCATCCATGCGCCGCGCGAGATCGAGCGCCCCCGTTCCCGTCGTATCCACCCAGCCTTTCACCGCGACCTTGCCGTCTTTCGCGTCGATGCCCACCGCAATCTTGTCCCCGAACGCCTGCACGAGCTCGGCCACAAAGCTCTCGCTCTCCGCCGCGCGCGTGCCGATCACGACGCGGCTCACCCCGAATCCCAGCGCCCGCTCCACGGCCGCCCGCGTCCGCAATCCGCCGCCCAATTCCACCTTCATCCCGAGCGCCGCGATCGCCTGCACCACCGCGAGATTCTGCGGCTCGCCCGCAAACGCCCCATCGAGGTCCACCACGTGGACCCACGCACTCCCCGCCGCGCGAAACTCCGCGGCCACCTCGGCCGGATTCGCCGCATACACGGTCTCCTGGTCGGCTCGCCCCTGCAGCAGTCGCACGGCGCGGCCGCCTTTGATGTCGATGGCGGGATAAATGATCATGCCAGAAACGCTTTGCGCCCGGCCAGCGGGGCGCGAGACTAAAACCCATGTCGACCTACCAAGTCCCCGTTTTCCTCGCCGAACTCCTCCACGCCCGCTCGCCCTCCGGTTACGAGGCCGAGGCCCAGGCCGTCTTCGACCGGCACGTCAAACCCGCCGCCGACGCCTACACCGGCGACGCCCTCGGCAACCGCCTCGCCACCCTCAATCCCAAAGGCGACCCCGTCCTCATGCTCGCCGGCCACATGGACGAACTCGGTCTCATCCTCACCTACGTCAACAAAGACGGCTTTATCTATTTCGACACGATCGGCGGTCACGACCGCACCATCATCTCCGGCCGCCGCGTCATCATTCAAACAGCCGACGGTCCCGTGAAGGGTGTCACCGGCAAACGCGCCATTCACCTCATGGAGGAAGCCGACCGCAAGAAGGTCCCCGAAATCCACGAGATCTGGATCGACATCGGCGCGCGCTCCAAGAAAGACGCTCTCGC
>CAJAYO010000545.1 GCA_903948415.1 uncultured Opitutia bacterium
CCGGCGCTTCCATGCCCCATGAGGTCGCTTATGCCTCCGTCCCCGAATCTCACCCGTCGCGAAGCTCTCCGCACCGCCGCTCTCGGTGCGTTTTCCCTGCCGGTCCTCGGTTCCATCGGCCACGCCGCCGTCGCGGCCACCGCTGGCGCCGCGGCCACCGCGCCCCGCGCCGAGCGCCTGCGCCTCGGCGGTTGCGTTGGACCATAACCGCGGCACCAATGCCGCGGGGCCGGGACTCAAGGGGACGTCCGCCGCCGCCAATCCATGGAAACTTTTCTTCTCGGCTCCCGCCGTCTCGCGTTCGCCGCTCTTCTTTTGGCCGGCAGCGGTGCCATGCCGGCCGCCGACCTACGCGTCGACTCACCTTCCGGCGCCCTCAGCATCACGTTTACCCTCGATCCCGACGGCTCGCCCCGGTTCTCCGTCGATTATCTCGGACGCCCGCTCGTCCTGCCTTCGCGCCTCGGATTACCGGCCCATCTTGACGCCCCCCTCTCGCTATCCGCCTCGCGGACTGAGATCCACGACGCCGTTTGGGAGAATCCACGCGGAGAGCGCCGCAGGGTGCCCGACCGCTACCACGCACTCTCCGTCGACCTGCGCAGCCGTGCGGGTGACACGGTGGGGCTCACCTTTCGCGCCTACGACGAAGGGGCCGCGTTCAGCTTGATGGCCCCCGAAGGATTGACGCCGAACTCCGCCACCGCCACGGACCGCACCGAATTTCATTTTCCCCCAAATACGCGCACTTCGCCGGCCTCCGCCGCAACCGGCGATGCCCCCCTCATCCTCGCAGCGGTGCGCGCTTCGGAAATACGAAACCCGCTGACCATCACGTTGGCTGACGGTCGTTTCGCTTCACTGGCCACGCTCCGCGAGGCTCCGTGGAAAATCATCCTCGTCGGCCGCGATCCCTCGCAGCTTCTCGAGAGAAATTACCTGGCCCTCAATTTCACCGCCCCTTCCGCCCTCGCTGATACCTCATGGATAAGACCCGGTCGCGTGCTGCGGGATTTCGCGCCTACCCAAGCTGGGGCTACGGCGGCCGCCGACTACGGCGTGACGGCCGGGTTCCGGTACATTTGTGCCGGCCGAGCTTGGACCGAGCCCGGCTTCGATGTGCCCGCCTTGGTCCGCTATGCGCGGGAGAGGGATCTCGGCGTGATTTTGCGCGTCGCCGACCAACCCCAGCCGGGCGAACTCGAAACCACCTTGCGCCAATTTGCGCGCTGGGGGGTGCGGGGAGCGGAGATCGCTCCGCCCAAAGGGGCCGCGCACACCGATACCCTGTGGCTCGCTCCCGCCGCCGCCCTCGCTGCGCAACTCCATCTCATTCTGGCCGTGCCGCAAACCCTCGCCGGGGCGGAACGCATTCGTGCGTGGCCGCACGTTTTCGCCGTCGCCACCGAACGCGCCTCCCGCCCCACCGATGCCGCGACTGAAAACTGCACGCTGCCGTTTTCGCACGGTCCGCTTGGATTTGCGCCCTTCAGCGACCTCCGCACCGACGGGGTAACCCCCGCGCACCGCCTCGCCTTGGGTGTAATTTCGTCCGATCCGCTCGCGTCCGTGAATTGGGCGGAACGACCGAAAGCCGACAGTCGCGCCCACGACCAGGAATTTCTCCGCCGGGTGCCGACGGTCTGGGACGACACCAAAGCCCTCGCCGGTGCCAGCGGCCGCTACCTCGCCCTCGCCCGCCGCAGCGGTGACGACTGGTTCGTCGGTGCCATCAACGGCTCCGACGCCCGCGCACTTGGCTTGTCGCTGGCATTTCTCGACCCCGGCCGAGCCTACATCGCGCACCTCTACACCGACCGCCCGCCCGGCGCCTCTCCGCCAACAACGATCTACGCGTATCGCAAAGTCGTTTCGACGGAGCGGATCGATCTGGCGTTGGCCACCGGCGGCGGAACCGCGATTTGGCTCACCCCGGACGCCAAACGCCGATAGGTGGCGGCAGCGCCCCTCACCCCCCACGAAAGTCCCCCAATGGGCTGGACTTCGGGGCGTTTCAAAATTCTCGTCCACCCGCCTCTTTTTTCCCTATCACGCTCCACCGCTTCTCCTTCCGGGCTATTGCCCTCGGCGCATGACTCTTCGCCGGCACGCTGAATGCGCAGATCACATTTAACTTCACCTATACCGGCACGGCCGGTGTCGGGTTCACCGACCCTAATTTTGGCGCCGCCCGCCAGGCCGCGCTTAACGATGCCGGCACGACGCTCGCGAGTTACTTCACCACGTCGGCACCGCGCACGCTCACCTTTGAAGTCGAATCGTCCTCGGTGAACAACAACACCTTGGCGAGCGCCGGCAGCAACCTGGCGACCAGCACCGCCGGCTTCAATCGCACCGTCGTCCAAGAAAAAATCCTCACCGGCACTGATGCAAACGGCGGGGATGTTGACGGAAACATTACGTGGAACTGGTTTCATAATTGGGACATCACCAACGCCGTCGCCGGCGGTGCCTATGATTTCAAGAGTACGGTCATGCACGAGATCCTCCATGCCTTCGGCTACACCAGCAGCACTGGTGCGGCCGGCTCCAATACGGGCACCGTATGGAACACCTTCGACAAATTTCTCACCACCAGCACCGGCACGCGCCTGATCAGTGTCGGCGGCGTGTTTGACACCGGTCTAAACAGCGCCCTCACCGGCGGGCCGGGCGTGTTTTTCAGCGGATCCAATGCCATGGCGGCAAACGGTGGCAACCGCGTGGCGATTTATTCGCCCGACCCATGGTCCGATGGCAGCAGCGGGGCCCACACCGATGACGCCACCTATGCGAACACCATGATGATTGCGGCCACGACGACCGGCCCAGGTGCTCGCACCCTCACCGCCATCGAGGTGGGCATTCTCACCGATCTCGGTTACACGATGAGCGCGATTCCCGAGCCCTCCACCTACGCGGCCATTCTCGGCACTGCCGCGTTGGGCGTGACCATCATTCGCCGCCGGCGTCGCACGGCCTGAGTCCGACCGCGCGCCTGACCGGCACTTTTTCGGGCGGACCAAACGGTCCGCCCTTTTTCGTGGGGCCGGGCCTCAACGCGGCGCCCCGGCCGCGAACTTCCGCAAATACTTCAGCGCAACCTCAAACTCATGCGGGAGCGGCGCGGTGATCGTCAACGGCTCCTTCGTCTCCGGGTGTTTCAACGTCAGCTCGCTCGCGTGGAGCGCGAGGCGGGCGATCAG
>CAJAYO010000546.1 GCA_903948415.1 uncultured Opitutia bacterium
AAGGCGCCATCGGCAAAACCGCGACCGTCGCCCGCCGCGGCAGCATGTCGTGGGAGATCGACGTGCAGGGCGCCACCGGCCACTCGTCCGGCATCTTTTCCACCGCGATGGGCGCCGGCTCCGTCTACGAGGCTGCGCGCATCCTGCAGGAATTCTACACCGAACTTCGCGCCCTCGACGGCCTCACGCTCAACCCCGCGCTGATCGTCGGCGGCACCGAGACCGCGCTCGACCGCACCGGCGGCACGACCGCCGGCAAAACCAACATCACCGCCCAGAGCACGCGCATCCGCGGCGATCTCCGCACCGTGAGCGCCGCCCAGCTCGCGACCGCCATGGCAAAAATGACCGCCATCGTCGCCAAAAACCTTCCCCGCACGTCCGCGAAAATCACCTTCAGCGAAGGTTACCCCGCCATGCCCGATTCGCCCGCCAACCGCGCCCTCCTCGCCCAGCTCGACCAAGCCAGCCGCGACCTCGGCTTCGGCGAAATCACCGCCTACGACCCGCGCTCGCGCGGCGCCGGCGACATCGCCTTTGTCTCCCCGCCCCTGCCCGCCCTCGACGGCCTCGGCATCCGCGGCGGCGGCGCCCACGCGCCCAATGAGTGGGCCGATCTCGCGACCGTCCCCGAACTCGTCCAACGCACCGCTCTCCTCATCTACCGGCTCACGCGCTAAACCCGCTTCCGCCCGCCCGCCACCCCCCACACCTCCCGTTGCCATGCTCCCCCCTCCCGCCCCGCTCGCCTCGCGTCGCCAGTTTCTCACCACGTCCGCCGCCGCGCTCGCCGCCGCCGCCGCGCCGCGCGCCCTCTATTCCGCCGAACCGCCGTCCGTTCCCGTCGTCCCACCCCTGCCGCCCGCGCGCAACGCCTTCGCCTACCGCTTCGCCATCGGCGACATCGAGGCCTGGTCGATCAGCGACGCCAACATGGCGCTGAAGGAAGGCCTCGGCCTGATGCTCCCCGAGTCCGAGCGCCCCGCCATGCGGGCCGACCTCGTCGCCCGCGGCGAACGCACCGACGTCCTCCCGCTCTACGTCAACATCCTCGTCGCCAAACTCGGCACCGAGATCGCCATCTTCGACGCCGGCTTCGGCCCCCGCAAAGACCACAACGGCGGCTGGACCGCCGCGGCCCTCGCTTCCATCGGCATCGCCCCGGAAAAAATCACCCACGCCTTTCTCAGCCACGCCCATGCCGACCACATCAACGGCTTCGTGAGCGGCAACAAACCCGCCTTCCCCAATGCCGCCCTCCACTGTCTCCGCGACGAACTCGATTTCTGGCGCTCGCCCGAACCGGATTTCTCCCGGACCCGACGCGCCCGCGGCCCCCTCCCCGGCATGATCCGCGACAACCGCGCCAAGTTCGACATCCTCCAGCCCAACCTCCAGCTCCACCGCGACGGCGATTCCCTCCTCGGCGGCGCCATCAGCTTCGTCCCGGGCCGCGGCCACACCGTGGGCCACTCGCTCTTCCGCCTCCGCTCCGGCACCGAGTCGCTGCTCCACTTCATGGATGCCGCCCACCACCACACCCTCATGTTCACCAACCCGTCGTGGGCCATCAACTACGACCACGAACCCGAGCAGGCCGTCGACACGCGCAAAAAACTCTTCGCCGAACTCTCCACCACGCACGAACGCGCCTACGGCTTCCACCTCCCGTGGCCCGGCCTCGGCCGCGTCGCCCGCACCGCCCCCGGTTACACCTGGCAACCCGAGCGCTGGAGTTGGGGCATCTGACCGGGAAGCGCGTTGACGCCCCCCGCGATTGCACCCACCACAGCCCCATGACGTCGCCCCGCGTTCTCTTCTTGTCCCGCGGTTTCCTGGCCATGCGTCCCGTCCGCGCCGAGGAAGCCCTGCCGATGCCCGCCAACATCCGCCCCCGCGGCCAGGTTCGCCTTGGCCTCAACCCCATCGACGCGCCCGCCACCGCCCAACGCCAGAGGCAC
>CAJAYO010000547.1 GCA_903948415.1 uncultured Opitutia bacterium
GCCTCCATCGCATCGCGGTCCGTCGGATGGGAAGCATGCAACACCAGCGCCACGCGCCGACAGCCCGCATAATGCTCCCGCATCACCGTCAACACGGAGTCGGCAAAATGATTTCCCTTCATCATCGCGCCGCCGCAAACCAGCACCGACGCCTGCGGCGACGTATAAAATCCCGCCGGTAGGGCCGACGACGCGTGGCCACGCACCGCCAGCACCAGACCGAACCCGAGCAGCCAAAAAATCCGGAAGGTCCGCATCTATTCGATCTCCTTCGCGTTTTTCTTCTTCCCCTTGCCTTTTTTCTTGGACGGTTCTCCGCCCGCCGCCCCCTCGTTCTTCGCCGGCATCGGCGCCTTCACCGCCGCCCGCCACGCCACCAGCTTCGTCTGCAGTTCCTTCGCCTTGTCCGGCATCGTCGCCGCCAGGTTCTTCGACTCCCCGATGTCCTCGCGCAAATTGTAAAGCTCCAGCCGTCCGTCCTCGAGATACTCCATCAGCTTCCAGTCGCCCGCCTGCACGAGGCTCACCGGCGTCGTGCGCCACTGGTCCGCCCCGATGCCCAGGTAGCCGGGAAAATGTTGATAGATCGCCTCCCGCTGCAGCGTCGCACGGCTCGCCCGCAGGAGCGGCACCAGGCTCTCCCCATCGAACACCTGCCCGGCCGGCATCGCGCCCCCCGCCAGCGCCACGAACGTCGGGTAAACATCCACGTGGATCGCCGGCACGTCGCACACCGTGCCCGCCTTCACCTGCCCCGGCCACCGCACGATAAACGGCACCCGCGTCCCGCCTTCATACAGGCTGCCTTTGCCGTTCCGCAGGGGCGCGTTGTCGGTCATATCGCCGCCGCCGCCTTTCGTGAGCCCTTCGCGCGCGTAGCCCCCCACCCCCCCGTTGTCGCTCGCGAAAATCAGCACCGTAGTCTCCGCCAGCTTCAGCTCCTCCAGCTTCGCCATCACCCGGCCGACGCTCTCGTCCACACTCGCGATCATCGCCGCATAGGTCGGGTTGTTGTGCCCGCCGACCCCGGCCTTGTTCTTGAACTTGGCGATCAACTCCGGCTTCGCCTGGTGCGGCGAGTGGACGCCAAAATGCGGCAGATAGAGGAAAAACGGCCCGCCTTTTTTCCGCGCGATGAAGTCCACCGCCCGGTCCGTCAGAAAATCCGCCAAATACTGCCCTTTCGGATACTCCGTCTTCGGGCTGGTCGCGAAATCGAAATGCACCCCCATGCTCACGATCGCCTCGTCGAACCCGCGCTGGCCCGGCGCATGCGCCCCCTGTTGCCCGATGTGCCACTTGCCAAACATCCCCGTCGCATAGCCCGCCGCCTTCAGCGCCTGCGGCAAGATCACCCGGTCCAGCGGCAGTTCCGCGACATTGTCCACCGGCCGCAACGGCCGCTTGCTCCAGTCAAACCGCTCCACCCCGCCCACCGTGTAGACGCCCGTCCGCGCCCCGTATTGCCCGCTCATCAGCGCCGCCCGCGTCGGCGTGCAGTTCTGGCAATGATGATAATTCGTAAACTTCATCCCCTGCGCCACCAGCCGGTCGATGTTCGGCGTCTCGTAATACTTGCTGCCGTAAGCCGCGACATCCGTGTAGCCCAGATCGTCGGCCATGATGAAAATAATATTCGGCTTCGTCACACTTGGCGTGGCCGCCGAGGCGACGCCGACGAATCCAAGGAGCACGGCCAGGAGACGGAGAGATGCTTTGTTCATGGGTAAATAGTTTCAGGCTGACTTCAATGGGTCTGGACGGCGGGGAGGTAGGAGCCCGCTTGCGGGCGATTTTCCGGGAGCGCAACCGCCCCCGGTCGCAACGGGCAGGCCGACCGGGGGGCGGTCGCGCTCCCCATCGCCTGCCAGGAGGCTCCGCCAAAAGGACGGCTTGCCGCTATTCGTGAATGCGACTGGGGAGAGTTCACTGCTTCTGCTTCTTGGCCTTCCGGTTCGGCTGCCCCGGCCGCTCCGCCCCGAGGCCGGCAAAAACCGGCTCGATCAGTTCGCGGTCCCACGCCTCCAGCGCCGCACCGAGCCGCGCCAGGTCGGCGGGATGCTTCGCCGCCAGATCCGTCGTCTCCGCAAGGTCGGCGGAAAGATCGTAGAGCTCCGGCGCCTGCTTCGGCAGGTGCACCAGCTTCCACCGGCCTTCGCGCACCGCGCGCAGTTGCCCATTGCGCCAGAACAACCGCTCGTGCGGCGCGCCACTCTTTTCACCCGTGAGATACGGGAGCAGATTCACGCTGTCGTAGCGTTTGTCCGTCGGCATCGGCGCCCCCGCCGCCGCGAGCGACGTGGCAAACACGTCCACCGAACTCACCGGCCGGTCGTCCGTGCCCCCCGCCGCAATCTTCCCCGGCCACGCCATGAGAAACGGCACGCGCACGCCGCCCTCGTAAACCTCGCCTTTCTTCCCGCGCAAGGGTGCGTTGACCGAGCCGTTCGCCGCCAGCGGCCCCCCATTGTCACTGAAGAAAAACACCAGCGTCCGCTCCGCCTGCCCCGTCTCGCGCAACGCCCCGAGCGCCTCGCCGATCGCGTCGTCCATCAAACTCACCTGGGCCGCATAGGCCCGCCGTTTCGGATCCGCGATCGCCGCCAAACGCGCCAGCCGCTCCGGCGTCGGTTCGTTCGGCGAGTGCGGCGCGTTGAACGCCAGATAGAGAAACCACGGCTCACCCGTGTGCCGCCGCACAAACGCCGCCGCCTCCTGCCCCAGCGCCGTCGTCAGGTGCTCCGGCGACTCCACCGCCACACCGTTGCGCTCGACCGGCACCGTGTATTCGACCGCGGCGTTCGTTTTCCAGTCGCGAAACTTGTGACCGCCACCGATGAACCCGAACGTTTCCTGAAAGCCCCGCTTGCCCGGCGCAAATTCCGGCGCCGCCCCGAGGTGCCACTTGCCCATCCAGCCCGTCGCATAACCCGCCCGCACGAGGTGCGCCGGCAACAACGTCTCCGCGAGCGGCAAGCCTTCCGTGTGATCGCTCGGGTCGTAAAACGGATTCCGCTCATGACCGAAGCGTTGCTGGTAACGCCCCGTCATCAGCCCCGCCCGCGTCGGACTGCAAAACGGATGGGTCACATACCCGCTCGTAAACCGCACACCCGACTTCGCGAGCCGGTCGAGATGCGGCGTCGGAATTTCCTTCGACCCCTGAAAGCCCGCATCCGCGTAGCCTTGGTCGTCGGAGACGATCAGCAGCACGTTGGGTCTCCGCACCTCCGCCGCCACGGCCACCGACGCGATCAGCCATGCCAACACCAGCACGATTCGGAGGGATAGTTTCATGGGGCGCGCAAAAGTTACGCGACCCTGGACTACGCGTGCAAAGTCAAATCCACGACCCGGGCTACTTTGCCGCCGCGCCCGCCTCACCCGCCAGAAACGCGATCAAGTCCGTCATCGCCTCCGGCCTGATCACCGCCTCCAGCCCCTCCGGCATCAACGAGCGACCGGAACTCACCAGCAGCCGCACTTCGTTCCGCAAAATCACGTGCTCCGTGCCATCGAGTCCGCGCAACGTAATGCTGTTGCCCGCCTCCGCCGCCAGCATCCCCGCCAGCGACCGCCCATCCAACAGCGTCGCCGCGTACATCATGTAGCGATCCTCCACCGCCCGGTTCGGATCGAGAATGTGCGTCACCCAATACGGCGCCGTCCGGTCTTTCACCACCGCCAGATCGGGACCGATCGCGCCCCCGCCCGTCGTGCCGAAAGCATGACAGGCGCGACAATTCTGCGCAAAGACCGCCGCCCCTTTGCCCGCGTCGCCCCGCCGGCCTTGCCCCGCCGCGAGCATGCGGTCGATCGCCGCCTGCCGGTTCGGATCGATGCCCGCCTGAAACACCCGCGTCGCCCGGTCCGCCAGCTTCGCGTCAATGTGGTGCGTCATCCGCTGCTTCTGCGCCGGATCGATCTGCGCCAGCATCGTCGGATCCGCCTCCACGCGGTCGAGCAACGCCAGCGACCACGCCACGCGACTCGTCACCAGCTCGATCACCGCCGCGCGCACCACCGC
>CAJAYO010000548.1 GCA_903948415.1 uncultured Opitutia bacterium
CCCCGGCTGCGGGAATCCCGGGCCTTCAGGCCACCCACGCGGTGCCCGCGTGCCCGGCAGAATCCAGTTTCCCGTGCGCCGGTAATCGGCTCCACTGCCCGCCGTGAGTCGCACCAACCCCTCTTCCTTCGGTTCGCCGCCCCGCCAGTCCATCGCGTGGGCCGCGGGCTTGATCGCCCTCCTCATCCTCGCGGCCTACGCCAACAGCTTTTCCGGCGCCCTGGTGTACGACGACCGCGCCTCGATCACGGAAAACGAGTCCATTCGCCACCTCTGGCCCCTCGGCCCCGTGCTCGCCCCGCCCGCGGAATCCGGCACGGGCGGACGCCCTTTCGCCAACCTGACCTTCGCCCTCAGCTACGCCCTCAGCGGCCTGCAACCGTGGGGCCATCACCTCCTCAACGTCCTCACCCACACGCTCGCCGCCCTCACCCTCTTCGGCGTCGTCCGCCGCACCCTCCTCCAACCCGCCCTGCGCACCCGCTTCGGCGCCGACGCCCTGCCGCTCGCCGCCGCCATCGCCGCACTCTGGGCCGTGCATCCGCTCGGCACCCAGGTCGTCACCTACCTTTCCCAACGCACCGAGTCGCTCATGGCGCTCGGCTATCTGCTCACCCTCTACTGCTTCATCCGCGGCACCACCGCGCGCCCAGGTCTCTGGCATCCCCTCGCCGTCGTCGCCTGCCTCCTCGGCGTCCTGAGCAAAGAGGTCATCGCCACCGCCCCGCTCCTCGTCCTCCTCTACGACCGCACCTTCGTCGCCGGATCCTTCGCCGGCGCGCTCCGCCCGCGGTGGAAACTCTACGCCGCGCTCGCCGCCACCTGGCTGCCCCTCGCCTTCCTCCTCGTCGGCGTCCGCGACCGCGGCGTCGGCTACGGTCTCGGCATCCCGTGGTTCGACTACGCGCTCACCGAATGCCGGGCCGTGTTGCTCTATCTCAAACTCGGCCTCTGGCCGTATCCGCTCATCTTCGACCGCGGCGTCGACCTCGTGAAAACCACCGCCTCGGCCGCTCCGTTCGCGCTCGCCCTCGCCGCGCTCCTCGGCGCCACCCTCTGGGCACTGCGCCGCCGTCCCGTGCTCGGATTCGCCGGCGCCTGGTTCTTTCTGATCCTCGCCCCCACCTCCAGCGTCGTGCCCGTCATCCAGCAGCCCGTCGCCGAAAACCGCCCCTATCTCCCCCTCGCCGCCCTCGTTTCCCTCGGCGTGCTCGCACTGCACGCCCGCACCGGCCGGCGCGCCACCCTCCTCGCCGCCGCCGCCGGGGCGGCGGTCGGCATCGTCGCCACCGCCCACCGCAACCGTGATTTCGCGAGCGAAATTTCCCTGTGGTCCGACACCGTCGAAAAGATGCCGCGCAACGCGCGCGCCCACTACAACCTCGGCGTCCCGCTCGACCTCGCCGGCCGCCGCCCCGAGGCCATCGCCCACTACGAAGCCGCGATCGCGATCGATCCCGCCTACGCCTCCGCCTACGCGAACCTCGGCAACGCCCTCACCGAACAGGGCCGCCCCGCCGACGCGATCGCGCCGCTCGCCACCGCCGTCCGCCTCCAACCCACGCACGCCAACGCCCACTACAATTACGGCAACGCCCTGCTCCATACCGGCCGCTCTGCCGAGGCCGTCGGCCGCTATCAGGCCAGCCTCCGCCTCGATCCCCCCCAGCCGAAAGCCCGCAACAATCTCGGCATCGCCCTGCTCCAAACCAACCGCCCCCTCGAGGCCATCACCGAGTTCGAACGCGCCCTCTCGCTCAAGCCCGACTTCGCCGATGCCCACAACAACCTCGCCGTGGCCCTTTCCCAACTCGGCCGCCTGCCGGAGGCCATCGCCGCGTGCGAAGCCGCGCTCCGGATCAATCCCGCCTACTCCGGGGCCCAAAACAACCTCGACCGCCTGCGGGCCAAGCAACGCGAAGCCGCCCCCCAGCCCTGAGCGTTCTGCTCCGCCCGCGCCTCCCTCTCCCGTTCGCGGCGGCTTCCGCGGCCGCGCGGCCGGCACGAGCCTCGCCGGTCCCGTTTTGCCGCCGAGCCACCGGGTCGCGCCCGAAAGCTCCGGGCAGCGGCGCGGCGGAGCCGGCGGCGGAAGCCCTCATCGGCGTTAAGTATTGGTTTGCGGGCGCGGCAGGCAAACCCACGCTCGACCCCCACACCGACCGATGTCCCTGCGAATTGTCCACTACAACGACCCTATCCTCCGCAAAAAAGGCGCGCGCCTCACCGCCTTCGACGCCGACGTCGCCCAACTCGTCGCCGACATGCTCGCCACCATGCGCGCCGCGGCCGGCATCGGCCTCGCCGCCCAACAAATCGGCCGCGCCCTGCAGCTCTGCGTGATCGACCTCCGCGAGGTCGAGCCGGATTTCAAATGGGAACTCGACGGCGCCCGGCCCCCGCTCGACCTGATCATGCCCCTGGCCCTCGCCAACCCCGAGATCACCGTGGCGCGCGGCACCGACTCTTATCTTTACGAGGAGGGTTGCCTCTCCTTCCCCTCCATCCGCGGCGACATCGAGCGTCCCGACGCGATCACCGTGAAATTCCACGACGAGCGCGGCGTCCCCCACGTGCTCAGCTGCGACGGCCTCTTTGCCCGCTGCATCCAGCACGAGGCGGATCATTTGAACGGCGTGCTGTTCATCGACCGGATGAAAAAACCGGTGCGCGCCTCCGTCGATGACGCGGTAAAGGCGCTCGCCAAAGCCACGCGCGAAGCCGCCAAACCCACCCTTTCCCCATGAGCCAAAAATCCGACGGCATGAATTACGCCCCCCAGGGCAAACCCAGCCCCGTGGTCAAACCCGGCGAATTTGTTTTCGCCGCCGCCCACCTCGACCACGGCCACATCTACGGGCAGTGCAACGGCCTCCTCGAAGCCGGCGCCGAACTGAAGTGGGTGTACGATCCCGACCCGAAAAAAGTCGAGGCCTTCCTCGCCAAATACCCCCGCACCAAAGTCGCCCGCGCCCTCGACGAAATCCTCGCCGACGACTCCGTCCGCCTCGTCAGCGCCGCCGCCGTCCCCTGCGACCGCGGCCCCCTCGGCGGCCGCGTCATGGAGGCCGGCAAAGACTACTTCACCGACAAGACGCCGTTCACCTCCCTCGCCCAGCTCGACCAGGCCAAGGCCGTCGTCGCCCGCACCGGCCGCAAATACATGGTTTATTTCTCCGAGCGCCTCCACGTGGAGTCCGCCATGTATGCCACCGACCTCGTCGCCGCCGGCGCCATCGGCAAGGTCATCCAGGTCATCGGCCTCGGCCCCCACCGCCTCGGCAAAGCCAACCGCCCCGCCTGGTTCTTCGAACGCGCCCAATACGGCGGCATCCTCACCGACATCGGCAGCCACCAGTTCGAACAGTTCCTCACCTACGCCGGCGCCACCGACGCCACCGTCACCCAGGCCGCCGTCGGCAATTTCGCCAACCCCGACAAACCCGAGTTCGAGGACTTCGGCGAAGCCTCCCTCCTCGGCGACAACGGCACCTCCAACTACATCCGCGTCGACTGGTTCACCCCCGCCGGCCTCGGCACCTGGGGCGACGGCCGCACCGTCATTCTCGGCACCAAGGGCTACATCGAGCTCCGCAAATACGTCGACGTCGCCCGCGACAAAACCGGCGACAACGTCTACCTCGTCGACGACGCCGGCGAGCGCCACCTCAACGTCACCGGCCAGGTCGGCTTCCGCTTCTTCGGCCAACTGATCCTCGATTGTCTCAACCGCACGGAGACCGCCATGACCCAGGCCCACGCCTTCAAGGCCGCCGAACTCTGCCTCCGCGCCCAGCTCGCGGCGCGTAAGATCGCGTAGCGCCCATGCCCTCCATCGCCACCCGCACCGGAGACGACGGCACCACCAGCCTGCTCTACGGCCAGCGCGTGCCGAAGGATCACGCGCAAATCGAAGCCGTCGGCGCCTTCGACGAACTCAACGTCGCCCTCGGCGCCGCGAAACCCCTCCTCACGTCCGACGCGGGCGGCGACGCCACCCGTGCGCTGCTCACGACCATACAAAAAAACCTCGTCGCGCTGATGGGCGAACTCGCCTGCGCCGAAAGCGACGCGGCGCGCTACGCCGGTTCCAAATTCGAAAAAGTCGCGGAACCCGATCTCGTCCGCCTCGACACCGCGATTGCAGCCCTCGAGGCGCGCGGCCTGAAATTCGACGGCTGGGCCACGCCCGGCGCCAACGCCCTCGCCGCCGCGTTTGATGCGGCCCGGGTCGCGGCGCGCCGCGGCGAACGCCGGCTGTCCGCACTCCCGGCCCACGGCCGCAGCCTGCGCCCGGTCCTGCGGCACTTCGTCAACCGCCTCTCCGATCTGCTCTGGCTCCTCGCCCGCGCAGCCGAACAGTAATCCGCCGCCCGCCGCCGCGCCTGCGCCCGCTTCCCCCCGCGGCGTATATCGCCCATTAGGTCCAAAACTGCCGGGCCCCGCGCGGGCGTTGGGACCGATAAAATCCTGTCCATTCGCCCCATTCCGGCTATCCACAACCCATGCCTCTCGCTCTCGCTCTCATCGCGCTCTCTGTCGCCTGGCGGATCGCAGCCCTCTCGGTGCCGGCCCTCGCCAATTTCGCCCCCCTCATGGCGCTGACCTTTTGCGGGGCCGTCTACTTCCGCGACAAGCGCCTCTGGCTCGTGCCGTTCGCCGCCCTGACCCTCTCCGACCTCTACATCGACCACCACTACGCGACGACTTTGCGCTACGAGTGGTCCGTCGGCGGCGCCGTGTTGCGCGCGGCCTGCTTCGCCGCCGCGATCGGCTTTGGGCTCATGGTCGCCCGCCAACGCAGCTGGCTCAATCTCCTCAGCGGCGCCGTCGGCGGCTCCGTGTTCTTCTATCTCGTGACCAACACCGCCTCCTGGCTGGGCGACGTCGCCTACCTGCCCAACGCCGCCGGTTGGTGGCAGGCCATGACCGTCGGCCATCCCGCGTTCCCGCCGACCCTGTGGTTTTTCCGCAACACCCTCGTGAGCGATCTCGTCTTCACCGGCGCGTTTGCCCTCACCATGGAATTCGCCGCGCTCCGCGCCGGCCGCGCCAGCCTTCTGACCCGGCGCGCCACCGCCTGAGGCCGCTCACCCCGGCCTCCGCCGCGTCCATTCCGCCCGACGCCATGGTCCGCGAACTTGCAAAAACTGAAGGGTGACGTCGTCGGCCGCCCGCTCGCGCCCGCGTTTTCATCGGCCGCCCGCTCGCGCCCGCGTTTTTCGTCGGCCGCCCGCATGTGGACGCGTTTTCATCGTCCACCCGCTCGCGGGCGCGTTTTCGTCGGCCACCCGCTCGCGGGCGCGTTTTCGTCGGCCGCCCGCTTGCGGGCGCGTTTTCGGAGCGCGCGCAAGCGCGCGGACCTACGGCAGACTCGTAGCAATCGTTACGCCTCAGAGCAAATCGGCCGCGAGCTCGGCGAGCTTGGACCGTTCGCCTTTCATCAGTTTCACGTGCCCCGCGATGGCCTGTCCCTTCATCCGGTTGTGACAGTAAACGAGCCCGTTGCTGCGCGCATCCACGTAGGGATTGTCGATCTGCGCCGGATCGCCGATCAGGATGATCTTTGACCCCTCGGAGATGCGCGTGATGACCGTTTTCACCTCGTGCGGCGTCAACTGCTGCGCCTCGTCGAGTATGAAAAACCGGCGCGCGATCGAACGGCCCCGGATGAACGCGAGCGCCTCGATTTCCACCAGGCCGCTCTTGAGCAGGCGCTCGTAGGGCTTGGCGACGGCGGCCTGACCGTGGCCGCCGTGGTGGCTCGCATGGCTCGCCTGCGGCGCGTTCATCGCGGCGACAAACGGTTCGTCGCGATTCTTGAATTTCTTCTTCGACACTTTCTTTGCCGCAAACTGCGGTTCCTTCGGCGGCTTCGACGGGATCAACACTTCGAGCGCGTCGTGGTACGGCTGGAGCCAGGGTTTCATTTTTTCCTCCAGCGTGCCCGGCAGAAACCCGATGTCCTTGCCCAGCGCCATCACCGGGCGAGAAATGGATACGCCATCGTAGCGCGACTGGTCGTCATGCGTCTGGTGCAGCGCACACGCCACCGAGAGCAGGGTCTTGCCCGTGCCCGCTTTGCCGAAACACGTGATCATGTGCAGGCTGTCGTCGAGCAGCGCGTCCATGAAAAACTGCTGCTCCAGGTTGCGCGCGCGGATCGGAATCCCGCCCGGCGCCTTCACAAAATCCGGCAGCTTCAGCCGGCGCACGAGGCCGTCGCCATGATACCGCGCGGGCATCGTCTTGCCCTCGTCGGACCGCAACAGGACGTATTCGTTGAGATAAAGCGGCTTCGTCGCCTCGTCCCCGAGGTCAAACTCACCCTCGGAGCAGAACCGCTGCAATTCGTAGATGTTGAGCGGCAGCTCGCGATAGCTCCCCTCCTCGTCGGTCTCGGGCACCTTGTCGTTGAGATAATCCTCCGACTCCAGGCCGACCGCCCGCGCCTTGAGCTGCACGTTCACGTCTTTCGTCACGAGAATCGTGGGCGGCGGATATTGCTCCTGCACAAACAGCGCCGCCGCGATGATCCGGTTGTCCTTCTTCGACAGGTCGGGCAAAATCGCCCGCAGCCGGTCCATCGCCGGCGAACTCCGCCCCCCGTCCATCAGGTAGGGATTGATGATGATCGACAGCGTCCCCCCATTCGGCAGCTCGACCCCCTCGTGCATCGAGCGCGAGTCGGGCAGCAGCTCCTGCAAAATCCGGTGCACGCGGCGCGCATTGCGCCCCCGTTCCGTGGACTGCTCGCCCTTGATCGCGTCGAGCTCCTCGAGCACCTCCACCGGAATGGCGAGGTTGTTGTCCTCGAATTTGTAGATCGATTGCGGGTCGTGCAGCAGAACGTTCGTATCGAGCACGAAGGTCTTCACCTTCTTTGCCAGATTCTTCAGCCGCGAATTTGAGGCGGTCGCCTCGCGCAGTTTTTCCATCGGGGTGGATAAGATGTGAATAACTCAGATCGCCGAGGCCTCTTTGTCGATGCCGGATTTGGGCCGGCCGGGCGAATCATAGAAATGTAACAAACCCGCCCCGACCCGCCGCCGGACGTTCCGCCCCATGCCGCGGTTCAGGCTCGCCTGCCGACGTCCGAGTCTATTGACCGCTCGCTGGTCCGCGCCGCCATGCACCTCGACGAAATCAAACACGCCCTCCTCGCCTCCTATCGGACCGACGGCGGCATCAACCACCTCGACGGCGCCAACCTGCCCTCGCAGGCCTCGGTCAACCAGCTCGCCGCGGACCTCATGCACCTGCTGTTTCCCGGCTATTTCGAAGAGTCCGGCCTCACCGAACGCGCCCTGCCCGCCCACGTCGCGCGCCTGCTCCAGCAGATCGACGAACGCCTCGTCGCCGAAATCGAAAAATGCCTCCGCTTCGCCCGCGTGCCCGAGCCCGCCGTCGCCGCCCGCACCCGCACCACCGCCATGCTCGGCGAACTTCCCGCCCTCCGAAAACTCATCCAGACCGACGTCACCGCCGCCTACCAGGGCGACCCCGCCGCCCGCAGCGTCGAGGAAATCATCGTCGCCTACCCGTGCGTGCTCGTGATCTCGCTGCAACGCCTCGCCCACGTCCTCTACCACCTCGGCGTCCCCCTCCTCCCGCGCATGCTCACCGAATACGGCCATGAGCGCACCGGCTGCGACATCCACCCCGGCGCCCGGATCGGCAGCCACTTTTTTGTCGACCACTGCACCGGCGTCGTCATCGGCGAAACCACCACCGTCGGTTCGCACGTCAAACTCTACCAGGGCGTCACCCTCGGCGCGAAGTCCTTCGAAACCGATCCCGACGGCAACCCCATCAAGGGCGTGAAACGCCATCCCGACATCGGCGACCACGTCACGATCTACGCCCACGCGACAATCCTCGGCGGCGACACCTCCGTCGGCGCCCACTCCATCATCGGCTCGAACGTCTGGCTCATGAAATCCATCCCCGCCGACTCCGTGGCCCTCTTCAAGGGCGACAGCGTCGTCGTGCGTTCCCGCCGCAAGGTCGAGGCGCTCGTCGGCCAGGGCCCCGGCCATGCGGCCGCCGCCGATGCCGCGGGCGGCGAATGGCACATCTGACCTCATGCCACCGCGCGGGGCTCGCTGAGACCCAGCGTCTCCGTGGCCGATTGACACAACCCGACAAACGTCTCCTCGGCGAGGGCCAGCCGCCGGCCTTTGAGGTGCGCGACCCCCCAGTGCCGCCGCAGCTTGCGCACCCCCCAGCGGGAGCGACACCAATGAACCGCTCTCCAGCTCCGCGCGCGCGATCCACGGCGCGAATACACCCGCGCCGAGCCCGATTTTCACCAGCTCCTTGATCGCCTCCATGCTCCCGAGCTCGATGTAGTTGCTCAGCGAAATCTTTTCCTCGCGAAAATACTCCGCCACCAGCCGGAACGTCTGGCTCGCCTTGTTATACAGCACGAGCGTCTCGCTCTCGATCGCCTCGCGCGGCACCCGGCCCAGCGTCGCCCACGGATGCAGCGGCGCGACGAGAAACCGGAGCTCGTCCTGAAAGAGCGGCACAAACACCAGCTCGCTCACCACCGGCGCCGGCGGCTCCAGCACGATCGCGAGATCGATGTGCCCGCCCCGCAACAGCTCCAATTGCTGCCCGTGGTCGCCCGGCTCGATCCGGATCACGCACTTCGGATAACTCTGGCGAAACTCCCGCAGCACCGTCGGCAAAATATGCTGGCACGCCGTCGTGCTCGCTCCCACGCGCAATCGCCCGTGCCCCCACTTCGTCAGCGTCTCCAACCCCGCCCGCGCCGCCTCCATCTCCCGCAGAATCTTTTCCGTGTGCCGCAAAAACTGCTCGCCCGCCTGCGTCAACAGCACCCGCCGCCCCACCCGGTCGAGCAACCGCGTCCCCAGATCGTCCTCCAACGCCTTGATCGCATGGCTCACCGCCGACTGCGTGAGAAACAAATCCTTCGCCGCGAGCGTAAAACTCCCCCGCCGCGCCAGGGCGGCAAACGCGTGGAGCTGGCGGCTGTCGAGCGTCGGTTTCATGGATGAGCGGAGTTCATTCCTGCGATGAATTGTTTGAACAGCAGTAATTGAGCCACTCCCGCGTGCTGGCACAGCGACGGCTAAACCCGGCGCACCACCATGCCGCCCGCGCCGCCCGCCTCCCCGGTTTCTTCCGCGACCCAGCCGCGGCCGCTGCGCGTGGGCTTTCTCGCTCTCACCGACGCCGCTCCGTTCGCCGTCGCTGCGCAGCGTGACCTCTTCGCCCGCCACGGCCTGCGCGTCGAACTCCGCCGCGAAATCGGCTGGGCCACCATCCGCGAAAAAATTATTTACGGCGAACTCGACGCCGCCCACGCCCCCGCCCCGATGCTCTGGTCCACCCAGCTCGGCCTCGGCTGCCCGCCCACCGCGGTCCTCACCGCCCTCGTCCTCAATCTCCACGGCAACGCCCTCACCCTCTCCCGCGCCCTGTGGGA
>CAJAYO010000549.1 GCA_903948415.1 uncultured Opitutia bacterium
TGAAGGCTTCGGTGAGGGCGGGGCGGTCGAGGTTTTTGCCGATGAAGACCAGGGTGTTGGTGCGGGCTTCGCCCTTGTGCCACTCGCGGTCGAATTTGGCGTCGAAGAGCATGTGCACGCCGTGGAAGACGGGTTGGGCGCGCGGTGCGGGAACTGCCTTTTGACGTGCGCGAGCCGTTGGCGAGCGGACCGGGTTCACGGGGCCAGCGCGGCTTGCCATGCGGAACCGAGCCCAAGTTCTTGCGTCGCCTGGTCGAGGAGCGCGCGGTCGATCTCGGGGCCCGAGACGGCGAGCATGCCGCGGATGTCGCGGAGGTGTTTCTCGCTGCCGCCTTCTCGGTAGAATTCCAGTTTCGAAAGGATCACGTATTCGGGCGGCGAGAAGAAGGCGGGCTGGCCTTCGATCTCGGCGGGGCGGCGGTGCTCCCACGCCCACGTCCAATAGGCGTGCTGACGTGAGGGGTAGAAGTCGGCTTTTAGTCCGGTCGGGCTATGGATCACGTTGAAGTGGCCATGCGCCGGGCGGCGCAGTTCTTCGGCGAGAACTTCGGGCGGCGGCACGTAAAAATCCGGTTCGGGAAAGGTCGTTGCAAGGGTGGCGATTTCCGACTCGTCGAGGTGAACGACGAGATCGACATCCATCGTGAACCGCGGCTCGCCGTAGTGCATCGATGCGACCGAGCCGGTAATCATGTAGCGCAATCCCGCGCGATGGAGCGGGCGCACGAAAAGGGAGAACAGGTCAGGCTCAGACTCGTTCACGGAGGTAAATTTGGGCGAGTTCGGCGCGGAGCTGGGTGTCGGTGAAATCCGGGTGTTGAGCGCGGAGGGCGGAAAGTTTCCAGCGGCGGGCTTGGCGGCGGAGTTGAATGCCGAGGTGCGTGCGCCCGGCGGCGCCCATCGTCCGCCACGCTTCGATTTGGAGCGGGTGAGGGCGGTCGTGCTCGCGGTCGGCGGTGAGGGCAGAGTCGCGATTGAGCGGGCTGGCGGACATCGGGGTGAATGATTTTGGCGACGGGTTGAGAAAGTAACGCGAGCGACGGGGCGGGGCGGAAACCTCGCCCTGCTTTATCAGACGAGGCAGGTCTTGAAGGCTTCGGTGAGGGCGGGGCGGTCGAGGTTTTTGCCGATGAAGACCAGGGTGTTGGTGCGGGCTTCGCCCTTGTGCCACTCGCGGTCGAATTTGGCGTCGAAGAGCATGTGCACGCCTTGGAAGACGAGGCGCTTGTTGCTGCCTTTCACGGCGAGCACGCCCTTCATGCGGTAGATGTCGCCGCCCTTCACGCGGAGGAGTTCGCTGATCCAGTCGTTGAGTTTTTTGCCGTCGAGGTCGCCGGGGGTGCTGATGCCGACGCTGGTGACGGCGTCGTTGTGGGTGTGGGCGGCGTGGTAGTCTTGCTGCCAGCAGGGTTTGGCGGTTTCGCCCATCACCTGGATGTGCAGCGGGTGTTCGCCGCAGGCTTCGAAGACGAGGTAGAAGCCGGGCTCGGTGAGCTTGAGGACGAACTTGCCGTTGCCGGCGGTGAGGAGGAGGCGGTGCAGGGTGGCGCCGGGGACGACGGTATCGCCGTCTTTGAGACGGGCCTCCCAGTCGGCGAAGACGTGCACGGCGGCGTCGCGGGCCGTGGCGATCGCGGCGAGGGCGGCGGGAGTGGTGAAGTCGCCGTTGGCGGTCAACTTCACGGGCATGACGACGACATCGAGTTCGTTTTCGTTGCCGTGGTGGTGATGGTGGTGCTCGTGGTCGCACTTCCCGTGCTCGTGATCGCAGTGCGAGTGATCGTGGCCGGCGTGATCGTGATCGTGATGGCCGATGATGAGTTCGTGGGAGCCGACGGGGAGGGCGTAGGCGCCGGCCCATTCGAAGGGATATTCGGGCTCGAGGAACTTGGGGTCGACGTCGACGGCGCGGCCGAGATTGAAGCCGCCGACGTTGAGCACGTGGGCGAGGGGGACATCGGCGTTTTGCGCGCGGTGGATTTTCGCGACGGCGTTGATGCCGCGGATGCGGAGTTCGAGGGCGTCGAGTTCGGCGGGGGCGACGAGGTCGGTCTTGTTGAGGATGATGACGTCGGCGAAGGCGAGCTGCTTGACGGACTCGTCGTCGGTGCCGAGGTGTTGGAGGATGTGTTTGGCGTCGACGACGGTGACGATGGCGTCGAGGCGGAAGTTGGCCTTCATCTCGTCGTCGGTGAAAAACGTCTGCGCGACGGGGCCGGGGTTGGCGAGGCCGGTGGTCTCGATGAGGATGCCGTCGAGCTGGTCCTTGCGTTTCATGAGGCGGCCCAAAATGCGGATGAGGTCGCCGCGGACGGTGCAGCAGATGCAGCCGTTGTTCATCTCGAAGAGTTCTTCGTCGGACTGGATGACGAGCTGGTTGTCCACGCCGACTTCGCCGAATTCATTTTCGATGACGGCGAGTTTTTTGCCGTGCTGCTCGGTGAGGATGCGGTTGAGGAGGGTGGTTTTGCCGGCGCCGAGGAAGCCGGTGAGAACAGTGACGGGAATGGGCATGGGCGGGAAAGTGAGCGTGAGCGTGAAAGTGAGCGTGAAAGTGAAAGTGAAAGTGAGGGGAGGTGCGGTGGGGACTAGTTTTTCGTTTTCAAGAGGCCGTCGCCTTCGAGTTCGTAGAGGGTGGAGAGGAACCCGTCGGCCCATTGGGCGCGGACGCGGAGACGGCCGGCGAGGGTCATCGGGACATCCTGCACGGGGGGGATGCCTTCTTTTTTCATTTTGACGGCGATCCATTCGGTGACGGTCGGCGTGACCCCGTAGCAGCAGAGTTGGGAGCTGCTGAGGAAAAAGAATTCGGTGGCGAACCCGTCTTCCAGTTTCGTGGGCAAGATGAAGCCGGTGAGGACGACTTTCTGGCCGTCGAGGCGGCGGATGGAGGCGGGGACCTGGGCGAGGACGTCGGGCGGAGGCGTGCCGGGCGGGAGGGGTTGCGGGGGCGCGGTGAAGGTCCAGCCGGCGAGTTGGCTGAAGGCGATTTTGGTGTAGCCGCTTTGGGTTTCGAGGGGGCCGTCGAGGGCGGAGAGCGGCGGGCCGGGGAGGCGCAGAATGGGACGGGCGGGCGGAGCCGGGGGAGGCGGGGGAGCCGAATCCGTCAGATCCGGGGCGGCGCTCCCGGGGAGCGCGGAGGATTCGGGGTCGAAGGATTGCTGGTGGAGGGCGACGGCCTTGGCGTAGGCGGGATCGGAGAAATCGAGGGGGCCGCCGTCGGCGCTGACGGGGATTTTGAGGCCGCAACAGAGGGAGTGGTCGCGCACGCCTTTGAGGAAAGGCGGGGCGGCGAGGGTCACCGTGGCCAGGACGCACACCGCCGCAACGACGACGGGCCGGCGCACGGGAGCGAGCCAGCGAAGCGGGGGGGTGGGTCCGGGCCGGGGCATCGGGCAAATCGGCCTCAGCCCTGCGGGAGCTTGAATGCGACGCTCTTGAACGGATTGTCGCGGATGGTGAGGGCGGTGATGACGCCGTCGAAGGCGGCGGTCGTTTTCAGCCAGTCGGCGGTGGCTTCGAATTGGGAAGTGGCGCCGATTTTTTCGCCGGTGGCGGCGTTGGCGACGGCGACGAGCGAGAGCTTTTGTTTCGCGCCGGCGACGGTGGCGGTGATTTCAAAGGAGGGCGTCGAGATGCGGACGAAACTCTCCGCGTGGCTGTCGAGCACGTAGGCGGTGAGTTTGCCGGTGGCGGGGTCGCGGACGAGCTCGAGGTTGAAGGCGTGGTCGCCGAGTTCGACCAGCGTGCCGCCGTGGGGGGCGGTGTGGACGTGTTTGGCGGGGGCCGAGTGGTTGTGGCCGGCGTGCTCGTCTTTTTTGGCGCAGGCGGTGAGGGTGCAGAGGAGCACGGTGGCGAGGGTGGCGCGGAGGGTGTTCTTCATGGTAGCGTGAGACAATGTGGGGATGCGGCGAAATTGCGAGCGGTGAGCTTGGAGACCGGCGGAGCCGACGTATCGCCCGACGCGGAAAATTCGTCGCGTGATGACGGTGAACCGGCGCAGCGTCGTTGTCCGTCGGAAAAAACCGCTCAGACGTCGGAGGATCTGCGGCGGTCGCAGGGAAACCTACTTCCGCGGAGCCAGCGCCCCGACGATCGCGCCGATATTGTGGCGCATCATCGCCTCGTAATTTGAACCGTTGCTGCCGATGGGGCCGAAGCCGTCGGCGTAGAGCGGTGAACCGAGGCGGGCCCCGGTTTCGCGACTGAGATTTTGGGCGAGCTTCGGATTCACGCTGCCTTCGGCGAACACGGCGGGAATGCGTTCGCGGCGGATAAAGTCGATCAAGTGTGCGAGGTGCTTCGCGTCGGGTTCGCTCTCGGTCGAGAGACCCGCGAGGGGATGAACCGTGAAGCCCCAATCGCGGGCGAGGTAGCCAAAGGCGTCGTGCGATGTGACGAGGTGCCGGCGAGCCGACGGAATGCGGGCGACCTCGCGGGCGGCCCAGGCCTTGAGGGCAAAGAGGCGTTGTTGGTAGGCTTGGGCATTGCGGGCGAAAGCCTCAGCCTGATTCGGACGCAACCGCGCCAGCTCGAGGCGCACCAGATCGGACGCGAAGAGCACGTTGTCGATGCTGTGCCACCAATGAGGGTCGGGTTCGCCGGCGGCGGAGAGGTTCTGGCGTTCGTGGGCGGCGTGGGTGTGGGCGGCCGAGGTCGGCAGCGAAAGCACGAGCGGGAGTGCCTCGCCGACGGGGACGAGGCGACTGCGCGTGCCGGCGTTGGCGGCCAAGCGATCAAGATATGTTTCGAGATGCAGGCCGGCGGCGAGCACCAGATCCGCGTCGGCGACGGTGCGAATATCGGCGGCGGAAGGGTCGAAGGTATGCGGGTCCACTCCGGCCGGAACGAGCGCGATCACCGATGCGCGATCACCGCCGACTTCGCGGGCAATTTCCGCCAGCACGCTGTGGAGCGCGACCACGCGCAGGGGCTTTTCGGCAGCGGCCAAGGAGCCGGCAGCCAGCAACAGGAGGAAGAGAAGACGAGCGAGATGTGTCATGTTTGTCGGGAAGAATGAAAGGGTGGCCTAGCCGCGACGGGGCGCGGGCGGATGCCGGTTGCGCCAACGGTCCAAGACCAACGCGGCGGCGCCGTAGCGCGGGCTGAACAACGCCGAACCCAAGAAGACGCCGCCGAGGCAGAGGACAATCGCGGCGCCGCTGGCGAGGCCCGCATGGTAACTCAACAGAATGCCTGCCAACGAGCACACGAGCGCGAAGCCGACCGAGAGCAGCAGGAGGCGGGAAAAACTGTCGCACCACAAATAGGCGCTCACGGCGGGCAACAAAAAGAGGCCGAGCGCGAGCACGATGCCCATGGTCTGGAGGGCTGCGACGAGGTTGAGCACCGTGAGCGCGAGGAAGCCGAAGTGGATCAGCGCCCCCCGGCCGCCCGTCGCGCGATGAAATACGGGGTCGAAGGTTTCCAGGAGGATCGCGCGATAGAACACGGCGAAGACCAGCACCGTCGCGGCGCTCACGGCGGCGGTGAGTTGCACATCGGTCGGGCTCACGCCGAGCACGTTGCCAAAAAGGAAATGGGTCAGGTTCAGGCGGGTGGGCAGTTTGCTCACCAGTGCGATGCCCGCGCCGAAGAAGACGATGAAGAGCGAGCCGAAGGCGGCGTCTTCTTTGACGCGCGTGAGGCGGCTGAGCAGCGCGCTGCCGAGGGCCGTGAGCAGGCCGGCCAGCAGCGCGCCCAGGAAGAGCGCCGTGGTGCTGGGGCCGAAGAGGAGCCACGCGAGGGCCACGCCGGGCAGGAGCGAATGCGAAAGCGCGTCGCCCATGAGGGCGAGGCGCCGCAGGACGAGAATGCACCCGAGCAGGCCGCCGCTGACACTCAACAGTGCGGCGGAGAAAAGCGCGCGCTGCATGAAGTCGTAGGCAAACGGCGCGATGAAAAATTCGTGCAGCGTCATCGCGGGAAATCGGCGCTGCGCACCGAGTGCAGCGGGTTGTCATGGACGCAGCGTCCCTGGCGGAAAGCGCGGTCGATGTGGGCGGGAGAGAGCACGTCTCTGACGGGACCGGCCGCGATCAGCGTGGTGTCGAGCAACACCGCGTGCGTGAACGTCCGCCGCGCGAGTTCGAGGTCGTGCACGGCGGCGAGCACCGTGCGGCCCTGCGCCTCCCAGGTGCGCAGGATATGGGTCAGCTCCTCGGCGCCGAAGAGATCGAGTCCGGCAAACGGTTCATCGAGCAGAAAGACATCCGCGCCTTGGGCGAGGGCCCGGGCGAGAAAGACCCGTTGCTGTTGCCCGCCGGAGAGCATGCGGATCTGCCGGTCGGCGAGGGCGGTGAGCCCAAGCTCCTCCAGTGCGCGATCAACCCGTTGAAGATCAGCCGGGCCAAGGCGTTGGAAAAGCTTCAGGGAAGGGTAGCGGCCTTGCTCGACGACTTTGCGCACCGTGACAGGGAAATCCCAGTCGATGGTTTGGCGTTGAGGGAGGTAGGCGAGACGCGGCAGGGCGTGCTGCGGATGGTCATCTCCGAGGCGGACATCGCCGGCGGCGAGCGGATGCCAGCCAAGGATGGCGCGGAGGAGGGTGCTCTTACCCGCGCCGTTGGGGCCGAGGATGGCGGTCGAGCTGCCGCAAGGGATGTCGCACGTGACGTCGTCGAGGGCCGCGGTCTGCCCATAGCGCACTGTGACGTGGCGAAGGCGGAGGATATGGTGGGTCGCGGCGGGCATGGACGACCTGCACTCTAGCAAAGTCGTCAAGCCCCCCTGACGACTTTGTTACTGTGCGTCCATCCACACATGCCGACGCCTGCCGAATTACACAAAGTGAACCACCTTCTGACCCACGTCCTCGCCGCGGCGGTGGCCCGGCGTTGGCCGCAAGTGCGTGCGGGCGATTGTAGGGAAACGTGCGAAGGATTTTTCGGGGACTTCGCGTTCGACCCGACGCCGCCCAGCGAGGGCGAACTCGCGCAGTTGGAGGAAGACATGCGGCGGGTACTCGCCGAGTGCCGCCGGTTCGAGCATCGGGAGAAGACGCTCGCCCAGGCAGCGGCGTTTTTCGCGGGTAATCCCTACAAGCTCGCCATCGTGGAAACGCTCGCGGAACCGGACGACCCCGTCGGATTTTTCGCCCTCGATGATTTTCAGAACGTGTGTTCGTGCCAGATTAAGGAGCTGCGTGAACTGAAGGCGATTGGGCCCGGGGCGTTTTCGCTCACGGGCACCACGTCGGCGCTTTGGAAGCAACATGACAGGGAAGTTTGGCTCACGCGTATCCATGGCGTGCAGGCGGCGGCGTTATTCGGCGTACGAATCGGCGTGGCGTCGCCCGGCGCGGAAGGGAGGGACGCATGAGCGCGGCATCGCTGCCGGTGGTCGTGCGCCCGCCCGTGACGGTCCTGTGCGGTTTCCTCGGTGCCGGGAAAACGACGCTCCTGAATCATTTGCTCACGCAGGCGAACGGCCGGCGCTGGGCCGTCGTCGTGAACGATGTCGCTGCGATCAATAGCGACGGAGCGGTCGTGCGGGCGGGAGCGGATACGCGCACCAGCCGCGACATCGTGGAATTGGGCAACGGCTGCGTGTGCTGCTCCAGCAAAGACGAACTGGCGGAGACGATCGCGGAGCTCGGAGTAAAGGCGGGAGAAAACGGATTCGAGCACATTATGGTCGAGACGACGGGCGTGGCGGAGCCGCGCAGCATCGGAAACCTGTTTGTGCAGAAGAATCCCTTTGGGCGCAGCCTCGCGGATTTCGCGACACTCTCCGCGCTCGTGAGCGTGATCGACGCGGCGGATTTCCTGCGCGAGTGGGAACGGGATCAGGCTTGCGAGGAAGGCCGCGCGGTGCTGACGAGCCGGGAGCGCCCGGTGTTTGAGCTCATGGTCGAGCAGGCCAAGTGCGCCGATGTGCTCATCCTGAACAAAGGCGATCTCGTGAGCGCCAAGGAATTGGCGCAATTGGAAGACATCGTGCGGGGGTTGAATCCGCACGCCGAGATCGTGCGGGCCGTGCATTCGCAGGTGGCGGCGGAACGTCTGCTCGGGCGGGTGCGCTTCGACGCCACGGTGACGCTGCGCGCGGCGACGTGGCTGAAGACCCTGTCCGCCCTCCTACCCGCCACGGCGGCGGCACCGGCGCGTTCCCTGGTCGCGAAGCCCGCCGTCCGCAACGAACGCCCGCAGCACGAACTCAAATACGGCATCCGCAGCTTTGGGTTTCAGGCGAGGCGGCCGTTGGTGGCGCGGAAAGTTTTCGCGCTCGTCGAGGGTGGGACGGCGGGTTTGTTGCGCGCTAAAGGGTATTTATGGATACAGGAGCGGCCTGACGAGATGGGGTTTCTCTCCGTGGCGGGCGGCGCGACGTGTTATGATTTTCTCAGCTACTGGTGGACGGCGATGATCGAGAACGGGCGCGTGCAGCGCGAACAACGTCCGGAATTGATTGCCGCGCTCTGGGTGGAGCCGCACGGCGACCGCCGACAGGACCTGGTTTTTATCGGAGTGGGTCTGGAGGAGGCGGCGATCCGGGCTGACTTGGAGGCCTGCCTGATTCAGGAGGCAGGCGGCGCGGCGAGCGCCTGCTGAATCATGATTTTGGTGACCGCCGACCTGGGGCGGTGCAGTCTCCATTTTCGGGTGCGCGCGGGTTCGAAAACGGCGATGACGGTCTCGAGCAGCGGGCAACCGGGGTCGGCCCAATTCAGTTCGGTCACAGGCACGGCGACCTCGTCCTGAATTTTAAAATACGCCCACGTCCGCTGCTTGATCGCGAGCGTGTGCACCGGCGCGGGGCCCGCTCACTTGGGGCGGCGTAGGAAAACGGGCTAAGGGAGAGCGCAGGAAAAAACGGTGCGCAGTGAGGTCAGCGCGAGGCGGATGGCAAAAAAAGGCGCCCGCGATTGTCGCGGGCGCCGGGAAGCTGACGAAGACGGCGGGCTTACTTTGCGGCGATCTTCGAGGCGGTGATGACGTGTTTGTCGCCGTCTTTTTTCACCGTGCCGGTGACGGTCACGCCGTCGAGGGTGCCTTTGCAGACCTTGCCGTGGAAGTCCTTGGCGACCTTGTTCTCGGCCATCACGTAGGTCGTGATTTTGCCGTCCTTGCCGGTGACTTGGAGGGCGTTGGTGCACTTCTCGGCCTGCTTCAGTTCGCATTTGGCGCACATGGCTTTGCCGGTGAGCGTCTGTTCGGCTTCCGCAGCGGAGAAGGCCGGGACGGAAAGCGCAGCGGAGATAACAACGAGGGAGATGAGTTTTTTCATGTGGATAATGGGGCGGGTTAGTGGGACGTAACGGGAAGGACCAAAAGATGTTTTCGGGAGCTAGGCGAGACAGGATTTGAAGCCGGCGTTGAGCTTCTCCCGGTCGAGTTCGCGACCGATGAAGATGAGGGTGTTCGTGCGGGCTTCGCCAGGCTGCCACTCGCGGTCGAACTTGGCGTCGAAGAGCATGTGCACACCCTGGAACACGAGGCGCTTGTTGGAACCCTTCACGCTGAGGACACCCTTCATGCGGAAGATATCGTTGCCCTTGGTGCGGAGGAGTTCGCTGACCCAGTCGTTGAGGCGATTGCCGTCGAGTTCGCCGGGCGTGGTGATGCCGACGGAACTCACCTCGTCGTCGTGCTCGTGATCGGGCTTGAAGACGTGCGACCATGCGGGTGCGAGGCCCTCGGTGGCAGCGAGGAGGCTCGCGTTGAACTCGTCGGGGTGGTGTTGCGTGAACAGCGCGTAGTGGCCGGCGTGCTCGATGCGAACCGGGAATTCCGCCGGGAACGTCGGAAACGCAAGCCGCTGGAAGGTCGCGCCGGGCACGATGGCATCGCCGGGCTTCAGGATCGCCTCCCAATCGGAGAAGATGAGCACGGCGGCTTCGCGCGCCGCGGCAATGTCGGCTTCGGCGAGGCTCCTCACGGGCACGAGCGCGACGTCCATTTCGGGATCGGGGCCCTCGTTGATCGTGAGGCCGTAGGTGCCAGCGGGCAGTTGGTAAACGCCGCCCCACTCGAAGGGATACTCGGGTTCCAGGAACTGCGGGTCGACCTCGAGTGCCCGGTCGAGGTTGAAGCCGCCGAGGTTGAGCACGTGGGCGAGGGGGACGTCGGCGTTTTGAGTGCGATGGAGTTTGGCGAAGGCGTTCATGCCGCGGATGCGGGCCTCGAGGGCGTCGAGGTCGGCGGGGGCGACGAGATCGGTTTTGTTGAGGAGAATCACGTCGGCGAAGGCGATCTGCTCCTTGGCCTCGGGGGCGTTGTCGATGTGCTGCACGAGGTGCTTGGCGTCGACGAGGGTGACGATGGCGTCGAGGCGGAATTTTTCGCGGAGGTCGGCGTCGGTGAAAAACGTCTGCGCGACCGGGCCGGGGTCGGCGAGGCCGGTGGTCTCGATGAGGATGGCGTCGAGCGGGTCCTTGCGTTTGGCGAGGCGGTTCAGGATGCGGATCAAGTCGCCGCGCACGGTGCAGCAGATGCAGCCGTTGTTCATCTCGAAGAGTTCTTCTTCGGCCCGGATGACGAGCTGGTTATCGACGCCGACCTCGCCGAACTCGTTTTCGATGACGGCGATTTTCTGGCCGTGCTGCTCGGTGAGAATGCGGTTGAGGAGCGTGGTTTTGCCGGCGCCGAGGAAGCCGGTGAGGACGGTGACGGGGATGGGAGTGGAACTCATGATACGGGTCGTTTGACGGATGGGAGGACGGATGGGCGATTGAGTGGAAGGGACGTCAGGCGGTAACGGCTTGGCGTGCCCTCAGGGTTTCTTGTCGCCGTGGGCGAAGTGGAAGGTGGTGCCGGTGAACGTCTCGCCGTTGATGACGAGCTGAGGGAAGACGCCTTCGAAGTCCGTGGCCGTCTTGAGCCAATCGGCTTGGGTGGAGAATGCGGACTGGCCGGCCGGCGGCACCGCGCGGAAGACCAGCGTTTGCTTTTTGCCCTGCACGGTGACCACCGCTTCGAACGATTTCATCGTGGTCTTCGCGACGTCGGTCACGCCCTCGGCGTGGGCATTAAGGAGCCAGCCGTTGAGCGTGCCGGTAGAGCGGTCGAGGACGAGGTCGACGTTGAACTGATGGTCGCCGATTTCGACAAGAGCGCCCCCGCGAGGGGAGTCGTGGGACGCGGATTTCTTTTTGTCGTTCGAGCCATGGGCGTGATCGCCACCGAGGGAGTAGGCGACGTCTTTGAACACGGTGCCGCGGATCTCGACGGTGAAGATGCCGGCGAAACTGCCGGCGGTTTTCAGCCAGTCGGCTTGGACTTCGAATTGCGAGGTGTCGCCAACTTTTTCGTTGGTCGCGGGGTTGGCGACGGCGGCGAGGGAGAGTGGCGTGAATTTCCCGCCGGGCATGGCGACGAGCTCGATGGCTGGAGCTTTGATCCGGACGAAATTCTCCGCATGGGCGTCGAGCACCCAGGCGGTAAGCTTGCCGGACGCGTCGTCGCGGAGGAGTTCGACGTTGTAGGCGTGGTCGCCGACTTCGACGAGCACTCCGCCGTGGGGAGCGACGTGGACGTGCGCGGAGGGGGCGGATTTCTTTTCGTGGTCGTGGGCGGCGTGGTCGGATTTCGAGCAGGCGGTTGCGAGGAGAGCGACTGCGGCGAGGATCGGTAGGAGACGGGTCGATTTCATGGGTGGAGGGGTGGCGCGGTCAGGCGGCCATGGCTTCGAGGTAGAGTTTTTCGAGGTCGGTGTGGCGGAGCTCGGCGGCGGTGAGGATGTGGGCGAGCTTGCCGTGGCGCATGATGCCGACGCGGGTGGCGTCTTCCTTCGCGCGGAAGAGGTCGTGGGTGGCCATGAGGATCGCGACGTCGCGCTCGCGGAGTTTGCGGAGGAGTTGGCTGAACTCGTGGCTGGCGCTCGGGTCGAGGCCGCTCGTCGGCTCATCGAGGAGGAGGGCCTTGGCCTGTTTCGCGAGCGCGATGGCGATACCGACTTTCTGCCGCATGCCCTTGGAATAGCCGCTCACGCGCTGATCGTGCGCGGCGGTTTGCAGGCCGGCGCTCGTGAGAAAGCGGCGCAACTCGGCGTCGGCATAGCGGTGGCCGGCGAGTTCGCTGAAGTAGTCGAGATTTTCGAGGCCGCTGAAGTGGCCGTAGAGATTCACCTGCTCCGGGATGTAGGCGAGGCGGCGCTTGGTTTCCAGGGGTTCGCGGGCGACGTCGAGGCCATCGATGAGCGCGCGGCCGGAGTCGGGGGTGAGGAAACCGAGAAGGCAGTTGATCGTGGTGGTCTTGCCGGCGCCGTTGGGGCCGAGGAGGGCGAAGAGCTCGCCGGGTGCGACGGTGAGGTTTAGGTTGTCGACGGCGGGCGCGGCGGCGCCGGGGAAACGTTTAGTGAGATTCTCGATGGTGAGCATGGGCGGACTTTCGATTTTGGATTCTCGATTTTTGATTTCAGAGGGTGGGACCGCGTAGGTGGCGGGCGGCGAGCGTGGCTGAACCAGCGGCGAGAATGAGCAGGGGCCAGAGCGGGAGCGAGGCGGGTGGCGGCGGGACGTTGGCGCGGAACTGTGGGAACGAGGCGTAGTCGGCGGGTGTGAGATTACGGTCGGCGAAAACCATCGGGTAGAAATAGGCGCGCAGGTCCGCGTGAAACGCGCGGACGCGGTCGAGGTAGGCGAGGTGGGCGTCGAGGTCGGACCCGGCGCGCTGGCTGAACAGCAACTGCGCGTAGGCGGCCGGGCCGAGCCACGCGAGGCGGGCAGTGATGCGCTGGCGGGCGCGGAGATTCTCGCGATAGGCCGCGGATTCGGCGGAGACAGACTCGTCGCCGGTCTGCTGCATGGCGTAATACCATTTCCAGGCGAAGCGGCCGGTGACGGGCGGCGTGCCGCTCCAGTCGGGGTTGTGGACGAAAAAATTCTCCATCGTTTCGGCGCGGGGTTTGTCCCACGCGGCGTGGCTTTCCTGGCGTTGGCGGACGGTGAGCTCGAGGCCCTCCCGCACGGGGAGCGCGGTGGCGAGGGCGAGATTGAGCAGGGCTGGCAGCAAAACCACTTGCGCGATCCAAAGCGTGAGTGCTCCAGCGAGACTCGCGGTAGGCGTGCGCGTGGCGGCGGCGATCCACGCGACGAAGCCGGCCCACGCGGCGAGATGCGACCACGTGGCGGCGAGCCACCCGAGGGCCTCGGCCGTGAGCGGAATGGGCAGCCGCGCGCAGGCGAGGCCGAATACGAGCGTGCAGGTGAGCCCGACCGCCAGGGCGCGGATGGTCACGCGCGCGGCGAGCAGCGGGCCGGCTGAACCGCCCTGCGCGAGCAGCAGCGGAAAGCGGCCGCGGTCGCGTTCGCGTGTCAGCGCATCGTGCGCGAGCACGAGGAGGGCGAGCGGCGCGAGGGCGCAGAGCACGAAGGCCAAGTCGAAGTTGCCCAGCGCCTGCAAGGCGGGGTTGCCGAGATCGGCTTCGTAGAGCTGCCCCTCCAAGCCGAGGAGGCGCACCCAAGTGACGTTGGGCACGATGTCGCGCACGCCGACGGCGAGACCGGCGAGCGGAGCCAGCGGATGGTGGGTCGGGAAGAATGTGTAGTAGGCGACGTAGCCGGCCTCGCCCTCGGGGGAGAACTGTTTGGCGATGCCGGCCATCTGCGTGGCGTAATGCGCGGGGAGCCCGGCGATCTCGGCGTGATGGCGGGCGAGCCGCCGTTCGCCGGTCCACAGCGCGAGCAGGCCGGCGGCGAAGAGCGCGCCGCAGACGAGCCACGCCTGACCGTCGCGGAGCAGGTGGCGGATTTCCCAGCGGCAAAGGCGGAGGAACGGTTTCATGCGGTCCACTCCTTTCGCCGGGCGAGGGCGGCGACGGGCAGCGCCGCCCACAGGAGCAGCGCGAGCCACGCGAGACCGGTGCCGGCGAGCGCGGCGCGCAGCGGCAAAGGCTGGGCGCGGAAATCGGGAAACTCCTTCCAGCGCCCGGCGGCGAGCTTTTGGTCCTTGTCGTTGGCGTGACGGATTTCGTCGCGATGGAGTTCGTTCAACCGCTGCACGAAGCTGTAGCGATAGGTCTCGGCCTCGCGTTGAAACTGCAGTTGGGCGCGCAAATCCGTGCCGGCGGCGGCCGACGACAACGCGCGCACCGCGAGGAACGGCGCGACGAGGGCCGCACGGTCGAGCAGTGCGGCCTGCGCTTCCATGGTGGCGCCGAGCGCGGCGAAGTGCTCGGCAAAGGTCTCGGCACTCAGCTCCTCGCCGCGGGCCATCACGATGGCGGAGTAGTTGACCGGGAGATCCTCGACGCGGGCGACGCCGTAGCGGGCGAGCGTCGCGGCGCGGAAGCGGGCGAAGTGCGGGTCGTTGGGATCGTGCGAGTCACCGTGTTGCTTGGTGGCGGCGACGACGGCGGCGGTGAAACTGCTCTTGTCGGGCAACGGATGGCGGGCGTCCGCGACGACGGCGGCCACGCGTGGCACGAGCACTGCGCCGAGGAGCCAGAGGCTCACGAGGGTCGCGCAGGCGCGCGCGGCGGTGCGGGAGCGGGCGGAGATCCAGACCGTGAGGCCCAACCACGCGCCGGTGTGCAGGGCGAGCGCGGCGGCGATGACCGCGGTGCGGGCGAGGGCGGAAGGATCGCCGCGAAACGCGGGATCGGTGCCGGCGGCGAGCAGGGCCGCGCCGAGGGCGAGCAGGAGAAAAGGCGCGGTCGCAGCCGTGAGGCCGAGCAGTTTGCCGAAGGCGAGGGTGCAGGCGGAAACGCCCTGCCCGGCGAGCAGGCGGAAGCGACCGGATTCGATTTCGTCCACGAAGGTGCGGCAGCCGAGGACGATCACGATCAGCGGCAGGACGGTGTGGAGCACGAAGGCGAGCGAGAGCTCGCCGAGGCGGAAAGCCGAGGAGAGTTCGCCGGCGGCGGGGAAGTTGGCGGCGTTTTGGCGGTGGGCCTCGAGATACTGCACGCGGCCCGCGAAGCTCTCGACTCCGGGGTCGAAGGCGGCGAGCGGCCCCGGCGGCTTGAACGCAAACGTGCCGTAGTGCGCGACGCGATGCGGGTGACGGTCGGGCTGGCCCTCCCACTGCGCGCGCACGAGTTGCTGAAACGTCTGCTGCTCGGCGCGCTCGCGGACCTGCCGCACGCGGTTGAGCGAGCCGGCGGCGACGACGAGTGCAGCGAATAACCCGAGCAGCAGCCAGAAGCCGCGGCGGCGGAGGTGCAGGCGCAACTCGGCGCGGGCGATGGTGGCGACGGTGCCGCCGCCGCCATCGCCAGTTGAAGGAGGGAAGTTCAAGTTGAAGAGGCGGGATCCCTGCGCTCAAGCGCAGGGCTACGCGGAAATCAGAACTCGAAGCTCACGCTGCCGAGGACGGTGCGGGCATCGCCGGGGGAATGGAGACTTTGCGCGCCGTCGTGCCACGCGTATTCGTGGTAGCGGTTGAAGGCGTTCTTCAGGTGGAGGCCGAAGGTCGCCTTCTGCCAACGGTAGCGGAGGTCGGCGTTGACGAGCACGTAGTCGCCGAACTGGCCGGTGGCGTTGTTGGGGGTGAGATAGTAGTCGCTCTGGCTCAACACGGTGAGCGCGAGCGTGAGCGGCTTCGTCAGCTCGATGTCGGCGCCGGACTTCAGCGTGAAGCCGGGGATGTGATCGATCTTCTTCCCGCTGAGCGCGGCGTCGGCGGGGGTTTTGCCTGGGTTGATGAACTTCCCCTTTTGCACGGTGTAGGCGGCCCACACGGAAACCCGCGCGTTCGCGCGCCAGGTGGCTTCCAGGTCGAGGCCGTCGCGTTTGGTTTCGCCGACATTTTCGGAGTCGCCGGAGTTATCGAACTTGAGCCGGACTTCGTCGGTCGCCGTCTGCTGCCAGTGGGCGAGACGCACGGTGAAATCCGTCGTCGGCGAGGCCCGGAGGCCGACTTCGTAGGTGTCGTTTTTCGAGGCGTCGAGCGGCTTGGTGCCGTAGGCCCCGGCGCCGGCGCCGATTTGAAAGGAGCGCCCGTAGCTCGTGTAGAGCTGGGCGGCCTTATGCGGCAGCACCGACACGCTGAGCTTCGGCTGCCAGATGGTGCCGTAATCTAGGATCGGCGTGCGCGCGCCGTTGGCGAGATTGCGGAACTGGCCGTCGAAGGAGTCGGCGCGGAGCCCGCCCACGACGCGCAGCCACGGGGCCGGGCGCAGATCGGCGTTCACAAAGCCGCCGGTGTTCTCGAGATCGAAGTGCTGGTTACGCGTCGTGGCCGAGCGGACGCGGTTGACGGTGGCGAAGCGCTGGCTGAGCGCATCCTGATCGTGATACTCCGCGCCGGCATCGACGACCAGCGGGAGTGCGCCCGCGGAGGATTTCCAGCGCGTGGTCAGCGTGGCGCCCGAATGTGTTTCGTCCTGATAGCGTTCTTGCTGCCCACCGGCGGCGGTGAAACGCACGAAACGGTGGCGTTGGACTTCGTGGCGGTAAACTTTGGCGGACGCGGTGAGGTCGGAGTTGAGCTGGGCGTCGCCGTGGAGGGAAAACTGGCGGTTGTCGATCGTGCCGCCGTCGGTGTTGGAGTAGGTTGGCGAGGCGCGCGGGGTGCGACGTGAGTCGACCAGGCTGAGATAGCCGGGCGCATCCGCTTCAAAGCGATGGGTGCGGGCGCTCAGCCCCAGGCGCCAGCGTTCGTCGCGGCCCGTGTAGAACCATTTCCCGGCGAAGCTGTGCTTGCTGATTTCGGAGTGATCGCGATAGCCGTCGGACTGGCGGTAGCCGGCGAAGTAAGTCTGCGAAAAGCCGTCGTGGCGGAAACCCGCGAGAGCCTGGGCATCGAGGGTGCCGAAGGCGCCGGCCATGAGCTTGAGCTTTTGCCCGGCGAAGATCTGGTGCGTGTGGATGTTGAGGGTGCCGGCGACGGCGTTGAGGCCGAAGCGCGGATCAGCGGTGCCCTTGACGACCTCGACGCGCTCGAACTCGAGCGGGAAGACGGCGCCGAGATCGTTGTAGCCGTCGTTGAGATTGTGCGGGATGCCATCGACCACGAGGCGCTGGTGCGGGGAGCCGCCCTCGCCGTTGAAGCCGCGCATGGAGACATCGGCGGTGATGATGCCCTGGTTGAAGTCGGTGAGGTAGACGCCAGGGATTTTATTGAGCAATTCCAGCGGGTAGTCGACGGACTCGTTTTCGAGCTGGTCGGCGCCGATGACGGTCACGGACGTGAGCAGGTCGGCGGACTGCGCGCCGAATTTCGACGCGGAGACCTCGTAGCGACCGAGGGTCATGTAGGTGCCGGCGGGCGGGGCGGAGGCCGGGGCGGTTTGGGCGCCGGCCGCGAGCGGCAGCAGCAGGAGGACAAGCGCGAGGTTGAGCGCGTTACGTTGTGGGTGGGCGTTCATGTTGAAGAAAAAATACGGGACGGAGATGGGCCGGAGAGTAGTCTCGGGTGTGGCTCAGTGAGAGAAGGTGACGGTGGCGACGCCGAGGAGGGCGAGAAGGCCGCCCAGCACGCGGCCGTCGAGGCGGTCGAGCCAGCGCACGCGGGCCGCGCTGTGCAACGTGAGCCACGTGAGTGTCAGCATGCCGGTGAGGGCACCGATGCCGAGGACGGCGCTGAGCCACGCGATGCCGGGCCAGCCGTAGGGCGCGGCGGTGAGATAGACGGGGAGGAACAATTCGCACGGCGAGAGTGTGAGGGTCAGGAAGAGTCCCCAGAGCGCGGCGCGGTCGGTGGGCTCGGGGATGAGTCGCTGGCCAGCGCAGTGACCGCAGCCACGGCCGTGCGGGGCGCGGAAGGCGAGCCAAGCGCCGAGGCCGATCAGGAGGGCGGCCACGATCCCGTGGAAGGCGGCTTCGAAGCGTTCGTTGAGTTCCCAGCCGAAGCGGGCGAGCGCGACGCCGAGGGCGGTCGTGGCGAGGATGTGGCCGCCGCCCGCGAGCGCCACCGCGGCGAGCGTGCGGCGGCGCGACCAGCCGCGCGCGCGGCCGATCAGGACGAAGGGCAGCCAGTGCGTGGGAATGGCGGCGTGCAGCGCGGCGATGCTGAAACCGGTGGCGGTGAGGGTGAGGAGGAAGGCGGAGGACATCAGGAATTGCGGAGGGCGGAGGGCGAACGGGACGTGCGGGGGAGGAGGAGGCCGAGTTGGCGGCGGGGTGGGGCGAGGGATGGTTTCGGGACATGGTAGGACACATGCTCGAATGTCGTGCCCTTGAATTCGAGGGTGAAGATGCCGGAAATACCGCCGGCGGTTTTCAGCCAGTCGGCTTGGACGGTGAACTGGGAGGTGTCGCCGATGGTTTCGCCGGTCGAGGGGTTGGCGACGGCTCGGAGGGTGAGCGGCGTGTAGCGGCCGCTGGGCATGGCGATGAGGGGGAAGCTCGGCGCGGCGATGCGGACGAAGTTCTCGGCATGGCCGTCGAGCACGTAGGCGGTGAGGGTGCCGGCCGTGGCGTCGCGGACGAGTTCGAGTTGGTAGGCGTGGTCGCCGATTTCGACGAGGGTTCCGTCGTGTGGGGCGGAGTGGACGTGTGGGGCTGAGGTGGAGGATTTCTGGTGGCGGTCGGGGAGTTCGGATTTCGAGCAGGCGGTGGCCAATAAGGCGACCGCCGCGAGGGCGGGGAGGAGGAGAGCGACCGAGGGACGCGAAGACATGGTGAGACGGAGAAACTCAGGAAGGTGAAGGAAGGCGCACGCGCAGCGTCGGGGGTGCGCGCAGGGGCGCACGGCAGCGGAGCGGGAGCGAGGGACGGAGGACGACGCGGCCGCGCGGGGACGCTGTCGGTTAGCGGATGACCAACTTACTCAGGCCAACGGAGGGCCACAGCCGGGGGGCAGGGTGTGGGCGGGCGCGCTGGGCGCGCAGAAAAGGGCGGGGCGGAACGGCGCCGCGCGGAGGGCGACGGGTTCGCCGGAGAGGAGGACGAGGGCGACGAGGAGCGCGGCTTGGCTCTGGGAAAACTGCGTGACGACGCAAAGCTCGTCGCTGTCGGAATCGGGGAGGGCCGGGGCGGGTTCGCCGTGAGAGTGGTGGTGCCCGGCGGGGCAAGTCGCAGCGGCGGCGGGCGCGTGAGGCGCGGAGTGCTCGGCGGCGTGGAGCAGGGCGTGCCACTGCGGGCTCGCGGCGAGAATCGTCAGCACCAGCACCAACGCCGAACTCGCCAGCGCGGTGAGGCGCGTGAAGAGCGGAAGCGTGGTGGGGCGACGTGACATGGCGGCGGGTTTGAAAGGACGCAGAGTAGCAGAGTCGTCAAGTGCGGGGCCGGCGACGCGCGCGGAGGGCGATGGGGGTGGGCCGAGGGAAAATGGGGTCACGCCTCGACGGGCGGAGTTTTTTCGCCGAGGGTCCGCCATGATTTACGCAATCGACGAGAACGCGCAGGCGAAGGCTCCGGGGCCGGGTGGTTGGCGGCTGGAGCATTCGTATGCGGCGTTGCCGGCGGTGCTGCACGTGGCGGTGGGGCCCACGGCGGTGCGGGCGCCGCGGGTGGTGGCATGGAATCGGACGTTGGCCGAGGAGTTGGGGCTGGACGCGGAGGGGTTGGCGGGGGCAGACGGCGGGGGTGGTGCGGGGGCGGAGATTTTTGCGGGGAACGTTTTGCCGCCGGGGTCGGCGCCGCTGGCGCAGGCTTATGCGGGGCACCAATACGGACACTTCACGACGCTGGGCGACGGGCGGGCGATTTTGTTGGGCGAGCAGATCACGCCGCGGGGGGAACGGTTCGATGTGCAACTGAAGGGCGCGGGTCCGACGCCGTTTTCGCGGCGGGGCGACGGGCGGGCGACGCTCGGGGCGATGATGCGGGAGTATGTGATCAGCGAGGCGATGCACGCGCTGGGGATTCCGACGACGCGGAGTCTGGCGGTGGTGGCGACGGGCGAAGAGGTGTGGCGGCAGGACGGGGCGCGGCCCGGTGCGGTGCTCACGCGGGTGGCGGCGAGCCATATTCGGGTGGGGACGTTTGAGTGGGTGGCGGCGCGGCGGGACGAGGCGGCGTTGCGCGCGCTCGTCGCGTATACGGTGCAACGGCATTACCCGGAGCGGGCGGGCGCGGAGAATTTGCCGCTCGCGCTGCTTGAGGGAGTGGGCGAGCGGCAGGCGCGGCTGATGGCGCAGTGGATGGGCGTGGGTTTCGTGCACGGGGTGATGAACACGGACAACATGGCGCTTTCGGGCGAGACGATCGATTACGGGCCGTGTGCGTTCATGGAGGCGTATGATCCGGCGACGGTGTTCAGCTCGATCGACCGCGACGGGCGCTACGCCTATGGGAACCAGCCGCAGATCGCGCAGTGGAATATCGCGCGGTTGGCGGAGGCGCTGTTGACGGTGTTGCATCCGCAGGAGGAGCAGGCGATCGCGCTCGCCAACGGGGTGATCGGACGGTTTGGGGAGGGTTTTCAGCGCCACTGGCTCGCGGGCATGCGGCGGAAGCTCGGGTTGTTTAACGAAGAGCCGGAGGATGGCGCGTTGGTCGAGGCGCTGCTCGCGTGGATGCACGCGACGAAGGCCGATTTCACGAACACGTGGGCGGAGCTCGAGACGCTCGCGGCGGGAGCGGAGGGCGAGCTGGGGGTGTGGCGGGCGCGTTGGCAGGCGCGGCTGGCGCGGCAACCTCAGGGGGCGGAAGAGGCGGGGCGGTTGCGGCGGGCGAATTGTCCGGCGGTGATTCCGCGCAATCACCGCGTGGAAGAGGCGCTCGCGGCGGCGGAGCAGGGCGAGGTGGGCGTGATGGAGCGGTTACTGGCGGTGTTGGCGGCACCCTACGATCACGCGCGGGCGGGGGCGGCGGACGTGGCGGAGTATCGAGGGCCGGCGGCGGACGGCGGCGAGGGATATCGGACGTTTTGCGGGACGTGATCGGCGCGGCCCGCTGTCCGCTTGTCTTTCGGGAGTGGGGTTGCCACA